>DATLHW010000542.1:0-3620 GCA_035539675.1 Burkholderiales bacterium
CAATGGCGAGGATGATTAGTGGAATGAAAATCAATGCGAGCAGGACGCCGCCCCAACGGCAAAAATTTCTCCGCTCTGGCGTCGGTGGCTGTGGTGGTGTGTTTTCGTTTTGTATCATGCGTTTTCCTGTATTGCGTAAAAATTTTTCTCGTTGGAGAGAGGCACGCTGTAAAGTTTGTCATTCTGAGGAGGTACGACGAAGAATCTGCTGTTCAACGCTGATCGAAATACCGTAAAAACAGATTCTTCGCTATCACTCAGAATGACAATTTGACTTTGGTCGATACCAATCCATAAAGGGGAAGGGATTTATACCGGTCCCGGCAAGCAACCTCTCAAATTCTCGTAACCCCGCCCCATCATTTCCTCAATACTCGGCGCCCTGCCCGTTTGCTCCTTCAAAACATTCTCCACGTAGCGCTGAAGCGCCATCAGGTCAGCGCCGTTACGCCATGCGTCGGACGAATACCCCGCGCCATGCACCGCATTCACCGGCGGCATCGGACTCTTTCCCCGCGCCTCGGGCGCAACGCGCCACATGGAAAGCCGCACGAACATGCGCTCGGCGCAATGCGCCAAATTTTCTCTCACGCGATCGGGAGCGCCCACAAGAAAATTCGGCGGCACGCGATCGGCTGTCTGATGGCAACTTGCGCAACGGTGATAAAACGGCCGCAATGCCGTGGCGTCGGGATCGGCAAGCCGTTTCGACGCTGGCGTGATCGACGCCTCGAAGCTTTCCATCACGGGCGGCGGCATGCCGACATCATTCAAGCAGCAAGAAACCACGGACTTCACACCCAAGCGCGAATAGAGCGCCGACATCAGACTAGCCCGTCGAAATGGCTTCGCGCTGAAGCCGTCGAAGCGACCAGCGATAGCGTCATCCATCATTTGAGCAATTGCATCTTCGACCTGGGCGAAGTCGTCGCGGACCACCACGGCGCCGTCTCCCGTCGATCCTTCGCGCGCTGACCAAGTCAATTCAATGCGGTCGATCGCATCTCCATCGGCGCCTCTCACGCGCGCATCGCCACGGCGCAAGGGTAACGACACGCTATGCTCGCCGACGCGAGTTTTGATTAGCGCGGACGATATAGCGACGTCCCGCAATTCAGTTTGGCCGCTCAGCCGTATTCGATCCATCGTCCCCGCGACAGCCTGGGCTCCTTGAATTTCCAGATGTCCCGCGAACGCGACGCCATTTTGAATTGGCGGGCAATCAAAACTCAACCGCTGACGGACAGTCGAAATTTGCTCGCGCCGCAACTTGCAACTAACGCGATGGGTCCGGGACGGAATGCGCTCGGTAATGGAAAGTTCCGTAAGACGTTTATCCAGAAGCGCGACATCTGTATCAGCCACGAAAGCCGCCAAACCGGTCACTGCGCGATTTGCATGCGCCGGCGCCGCAACGGGCCAAACCTCCAAAGCCGGACGCGGATTAAGCGGATCGAAGGCGAATGGAATGTTGGATAGGTTGGCCAGCATTCGACGCGCATTCGCTTCGTCGGATTTGCCAGTCGCCGCTGCCGTAAATTCATTGCTCAAACCCAACCCCGCCTCACCAGGCAATGGATCACGGTTGGGAATATCTGGATCGCCAATAGCCAAACCAATGGGCCACGCCCGCTTTCCATTCGCGGCGATGCGCTCGGCGACTTGGCTACGATACTCGGCGCTTTGATCGAAGTCGCGCTCGCCGCTCAACTTGTACTGCAACAGCGCCTTGAACAAACCGACGCGACAGCGAATAGCGCCAGCGTCTTCGCCGCCGCATCCTTCCCGCCAAAGCAACTGATAGGCTGCGAATGTATTGGCGCGATCCGTTGCGTTGTCGATGGCGTTGGGTACATCAACACCGCGTTCGACGGGAATACCGTACGCCTCTCGCCTGAAACTTTTCAACAACGCGGCGACCTTGGGGTTGGCATTGGTTTCACCCCACACCTGACGAGAAAAAATAGGCGCGCCGTTCTGATGGCAGGACATGCACACCGCGCGATTTGCATAGAACACTTTGGGTTTCCCGCCAGGACGGTAGTCCTTGACCAATTGAAACTCAAATCGCGCCGCCGCCTCGTTATAGCTGATCACTTCAATGAGGTCGGCTTTTTCCTGATAGCCGAGATAGAGGCGGTCTTTAAGTAACAAAGGCGCTGTTTTGAATGGAGATGTCCTCGTGAACGCCAGCTCGCCATCCACCGCCGTAACCACTCTTGGATACTTAAAGAACTCGGGGGCCGCCGCGGTGCGTTGAAGCGAACGTCCTAATGGGATCAATACCTGCTTCAACGAAGCCCCCGACGCATCCCGCTGGATGCGTTTGGTCAAAGCTTCAAACGGAAAAGGAAGGTCATAAACAACCTTATCGCCTTTGCGTTTGGTGGCGACAAAATCAAATAAAGACCGCCCTACCGGCGGCAAGTTATCGCCGGTGATATTCGGATGGACCACCCATGCCGGCGTTTGAGGGCCGTTGTCTTTCGTCGCCAGTGTTTGTTCCGCGCGAGCTTCGGTTGACAGGCAGCCAACTCCGATTAGAGCCGCAAGCCATATGTATAGCCAGTTGCGCTTTAAAAACACTTTGATGTCCCGGACCGTGACGTAGGAGCGAGCTTGCTCGCGATCAACGGTTGATCGCGAGCAAGCTCGCTCCTACAGCAATGCAACTATTACTTGCTGGCGACCACTCGTTGCTGCGTTCCCAACCAGCAATCCTCCGTCACCTGCCCGGTTTTCAGAAACGCGTCGCCATCGCGTTTATCGATCTCTTTATTTTCGAGCACGAAATTAAGCAGGAATACTTTGTCGGCGTACGCGCGGCCAAGGTAGAGACCAGGCCGTATCATGCGAATCTCGTCGCGTATCTTGAGCCCGCGTCGGCCAGCCATATAGTCAGGTTTTTCCTGATAGCCAGAGACTTCGTCAGTAAAGAAATAGTCAATGATGACGGACTCGCGGCGTGAATCTAGCAAGCTTTGGCCGCAGTAGAGTTTGGCTGGAAACAGAAGCCACGACTCCTTGCCGCCCACGACGGTCTTCTTCGGCTCGCCTTCCACGAGCCCCGCCTTTCTCAGCACTTCAAGATCCTCGATCCGGTTACGCAGCACGCGCTCATCGCGAAAGAACACCTTGCCCTTCCACAACGATTCCCCCACCGACTCAACCGCCAGCCCCTTCAAATGCAACGCCCATCCGGTGAAGCCACCGATGATCTCCGACACACGTAGTTTGCCGCTCGTCCCTCGTTGCAAGAGAATCGAGCCATCGTAGGCGCCATCGGGAATCGGGCCAGCGGATAGGCGGGCGTAGATTTGGTCGAGTTGCTCCTGGTCGAGCGCCGCCAAATTCTGTGGCGTGACCTTGCTCAGCTCTTCGCGCGTCAACGGATACTTGTACTCCAACTGGGCGAAGTCCATCTTGGTCGAATAGTCAGCGCCATAAGGAGCGAACTTGATGTCGGGCGCTTTCGGTTTATCCGCACAGCCCGACAACGTTAACGGTATAACCAGCAACAGCGTTTTTAGTATCGATTGCATGAAATCGTTTCCCTTCCCTCAACGGATAGGTCCGGTGGCTTTACCCGTATCGTTATACGTATCTCCGCTGTTAGCCCC
>DATLHW010000543.1:0-6221 GCA_035539675.1 Burkholderiales bacterium
GAGAGGAGGCGTCATAGTGAACTATGGCAACGACGAACAACAACGCCAGGCGAAGAAAGACGCGATTTGATTGGCATGTTTATTATCGGAAATCGCCTTAAGCTTACCTATCCCGCTTCGCCACTTCTAACACCGCTTGCACTTTCACGATTCCCGCCACGCCAGTTTCCGTGACTTGCGCCGATTCGATGCGTAGTTTGGAGTTCGTTAAAAGCGCCGTTGTCCAAAGAATCCAATTATTGAAAGGGACGCTATTCAGCGCTACCTGAAAACGTTCTGCGGATAACGGTGTAATTTGAATGACGTCGCCTTTGATACCGGCCTTCTCGGCGGATTTGCTGATGATTTCTTCCGGGGACGCCTTTGTGGCGTTAGCTGGCCGCGATTTCAAAGCCCCTACCTCGCCAGCTTGCGCTTTCATTTGCGCCGCTTCGCCGCGGAGCTTGGGCAGTTCAGCTCGTAGCCGTCTGCGCTGGTCCTCAATGGGCGCCCATATAAAAGCGTAAAAGAAGCACGTGAACACTATCGCGACCACTAACAGAATGATGCGACGGTCTTTCGCGGGACGGCTTCGCCAGTAGTCTTTTACTTGTTCTTTCATGAGGGAGCTCCGGTGAACACGATGCGGGCCAGGACGCCGCCAGGCGTGGGATTGACGCTTTCCACCCGGCCTTTACCGCCGGCGCCGGACACTATTTGGCTAAGCGATTGGGCTGAGTGGGCCTGTGGTAATTTCAGGTCGATTGATAATTTGCCATGATCGTATTGCAGCGCTTGCGGTTTCCCCCCGGTTGCGGCAATAGCGGGTAACGCTGTGGCCAATAGAGGAACCAAGTCGGTTTCCTGGGCTTCGCCGTGCGCGCGTTTAAGTTCGGCGACCTTGCGTTGCATCTGTAGCGGCGCATTGACGATAACCTGAGCGTCCGGAAATGTGGTTTTGAATGTTGTTTTCATTTCGGACAGAAGCGCGTGTTTCTGCCAAGTAAGCCAAGCGTAGTCGGCAAAGCTTACGGCAAGGTAAAGTCCCGCGATGCCGGCGGCAAGCATGGCGGGCATTCGGAACCGAGCAAGCAATTCGCTGGGGGAGCGGGAAGGCGCGAATGCGCCCTGAAGCAAATTGACGCCGCGTCTTGTAGGCGCTTCGATGCGTTTCCATGACCACTCCGCGCTGGCGATCACTGGGATCTGCAACTCGTTTTCCCAGCGGGTCAGGTCCGGGAGCTCCTGCCCATCCGCCGCATGAACCAGAATTTCTCGCGGCAGGACGTTCGCGGCGTGCGCTTCCTGAATCGCGAGCAGCAGGGCGAGCGGCGCATTGGCGCCGGCGGAATCGATGACTGACCCTTGGTCTTCATTCGTTCGTAGCCAGCCTTGATCGCCATGCCAAACGAGATTCCAGGCGCCTTGTGAATAGGGCGCGGTCGCAATTTCGCTGACGCCACGAATAGGCCGCAGGTCCGCCGCGGAAAATAGATCGCGCACAGCGATCAACCAGGCGCGATCGACGATGGCCGCCGTCGCCGCGCCATCGGCGCCGCGCAGGCCGACGGCGGCGTGGATGGTTTCGGGGTCGCCCAGTAACTTATCCTCGACGGCGTAGCTGACGATTTCGCTCAGCTTTTGCGTGTTGCCGGGCGGCAGCTTAATTCGGGTGAGAAAAACGCGGCTGGCGGGGAGAATCAGCTCGACCTCGGCGCCGCGCGGTAAGCTGTCCAAGGGCGATTCGCCCATGCGGGTGGTTACGCCGTCGGTGAGGCGCCAGCGAAAGGGCGTCGCGCTGTTTGACTCGGGGCTCGGCCAGTTGTTGGGGAGGAAGACCTGTAGTAGAGACATAGTTATCGTTTGTGCGTAGAGCGATTAATAGACCTCTTTCGAAACCTACTGCGCAGCCCGATATGGTTTCGAAAGAAGTCTAATGTATACCAATTTGGGGCTATTGGGAGCGAGCGGGGCGGGCGCTGTCTTTTTGTTCTGGCAAGCAATCGCGAGCAACTTCGTTCCCACACCTTTCGACAAGGGTGTCGTGAAAGCGGATCGCACAGTAGCTTTTACGACACCCGATTTAATCCGCTGCGTCTTTGCGCCATAGGATCGCGGGCCAAGCAGGCGATGGTTGATCGCGCCGCAGCATGGCGGTGTAACCCGATTCGATCCGGCCGCTTTGGACCCGCACCGTGACGGCATAGTAATCGCTTTTCACGCCAAAGCAGTTCGGGCAGTTGAAGTCCTTGGGAAGCAGTTCCTGAACCTGCGCCATTGTCTTGAATGGGTTCGATTCTCCCCTGCTGTGTAGGGATTTCGCCAGTCCGGGATCATTAAACACCGCCGCAAGCACCGGAACGGTCGCCGAATTCACATTGATCGGTTTTTCCTGGCTGAGGGCTGTGACGTGTGGGAGTAATGTGCGAACGATTTCCTCGTTAAATCCTTTGATGCGCGCCAGTTCGCTGACATCCACCATGTTGCGTTGCGCGGTTCTTTCGGCAGGATCTCGAGCAAGATAGTCGAGGTCGACCGAGCCGTCCGCAGGATCGTTTTTCAGCCAGTCGGCTACGGCGGTGGCGAGGTCGGGTGAAAGGCTGAGATTGGTCAGAAGTCGTTGGAATGTCTCCACTGCCTGCGGATTAGGCATGCGCTGAGGATTGCCTTGCGCGGCTGCGCTGGCTCTCACCAAGCTATTGAGATTGAAACGACCTTGTTGATCGGTGATTTGTCCCGTCACTGTGGCGCCTTCGGCGGGTAGCGTCAGGTTCTTCGCCCAGGCTTCACCGGAATGATCCACGTTCAGATCCGGATCTTCCCTGAGGGCGTCGCGAGCCACATCGATGGCGCCCGCAGCCAACTGATCGGCCTTGGCGCGGTCGCTTATGTTCTCCAGTTGGCGCACCCAGAGAGATTGTTGCCAGATGGCGAAGGCAGCCGTGCTGGCCGCTAGCATCGCGATGAGGATCGCGACGATGACTGCCGCGCCGCGTTGATGTTTTTTCATCCGGTGATTGAAATGTTGAAGAGTCGAGTCAACGCTTCGCCCGACTTCAGTGTGACAGTGACTTCAACGGCTTTCGGAAGCTCGGTTGACCCGGTTGGAACAGGGACCTGCGGCCAACGGGTTTGCCATTGATCGTGACTGTCCAGGTAGCGAAACGTCATGTCGGCAATATCGCTGACGAGTACATTTGCTTCGGGCGTTGTGCGTGGGCCTTGATCCAATACCGGCCACAGCAACAATTCGACGTTGCCGTCGCGAAATCGATAGCCGACGCGTTGCGGGGCGGCGAGGGCGCTTGTCTCGTCGGCGCTACCCATGCGAGTGAAAGCGAGCTGCGCGCCAAATTCGCCAATGGCGGTCGTTTCGGCGTTCATGGCGTCCGCGTTCGGTTTGGCGGAATCCCGAATGGGGCGGGGAGCGATGACCGCGAGATCGCGCTCCAGCCGAGTAAATAGGATCGTGATCTTTCTCCACTTGTCGTTTTCCGCATCCACTTGTCGCTTGCTGTCGAGGATGGCGTTCAGCCCGCGATACGCCACGGCGGCCATCAAAGCGAAGATCACGACGGCGATTAGAACTTCGATCAGGGTAAAGCCGTGAGCGGAAGAGGGGCGCGGGAAGGGTGATTTATGGCTTCTATTCATTTCACGTCCGCTAAATATCCCACCAATGTCGCCGCCGCATACTCTGTATTTTGCCCCGCGTAGACCTTGACTTCGACGCGACGAAAAGCAGGATTCGGCGATGCCGCGACCGTTTGCCGCCACGTGAATTGCATCCCGCCTTGGGTGACATTGCCGGTTTTTTCGCCCAGTTCGGGCCAAGTCGTCGTTCGAAGTTCGGCGAGGCGATTTTCGGCGACCCAGCCGCCCATCAATCGTTGCTTCATAATCAACGTGCTATCCGTGGCCATGTGGGAAGCGCGAGTAGCGGCGCCGAGCGCCAATGCGATGATCACCAGAGCGACCAGCACTTCCAGCAAGGTAAAGCCGGAGGAGACGTTGCTTGGGCGACGGCCATATCCATGAGTCGTTTTATTCATTCTGTCGTGGCGCTTTCGTCCTTCACATGAATATTGCCGCCCGACTCCCCGATAACGAGCATTCGCGTCTCTGCCGTTCCAAGCTCCAGCTTGAACCGCGCATTCAGTCCCGAAGAAGAGAAAACCAAAGGCGTCGCGATGGGCGTCCGGGCGCCATTGATTTGTACGTCGATAAGCGAGATCGGCGGCGTTAGATGTCCCCCGGTTAATGGCGGATCGGTAAATGCCACTGTCCAACGACGATCCTCATCGCGCGTGAAAAAACCATAGGTTGATGCGTTGCCAATCCAGGCCAGCGACTTTCCGGTGGAAATGGCCTCGGTTCGCGCGGCTTGTAAAAGCAGGGCCAGACGCTCGGCTTGATCGCGCACCTCGGCTTTATCGTTACGCCGAAAGTTGACGCTGATTAACGCGATAGTGATGCCGACAATGACGAGGACAATCAGAATTTCGATCAGGGTAAAGCCGGCGTGCGAAGAACGAACTGGATTTCTACCTAACTCGGGCGAGAGCCCCCCTCCCTTGAGGGGAGAGGACGTATTCGGGGTTAAGTGCAGACTTGCATGAACACCGTTGGCCTGCGAGGTGAGCGAAGTAAGTGGAGCGAAGTCGGAGTGGAGCACGTATGACATTCAACCAAAGGTGAACGGTTCCTTAATTATAAATGTCCGCATTATTCCCTTCGCCGCCCGCCGCGCCATCCGCCCCCAGACTGAAAACATCGATTTCGGATTTCAGCCCAGGATTGAGGTATTGGTAATCGTATCCCCATGGATCCTTGGGCAATCGATCGACATATCCGCCGCTCTTCCAGTTATTGGGAATGGGCGGGCTGGATGGTTTTTGCGCTAGCGCCTGCAATCCCTGCTCCGAGGTCGGGTAATTCTGATTGTCGAGGCGATAAAGCTTCAACGCCTGTGTGAGCGAGGCAATGTCCTGCTTCGCGGCGACCATGCGCGCTTCATCTGGACGACTCATGATCTTGGGCACGACAAGCGCGGCAAGGATGCCGAGAATGACGATGACGACCATGATTTCAATCAGGGTGAAGCCGTGTTGGGGGCGTTGGGGGTGTCGATTGATGAGCTTAAGCATGGCGAAGAAGCCGCTGAAAAAATTGAAGGGGGCTAGGATAACTTAAAAGGCGCTTGCTAACACGCACTAGTGCGGCGCTCCAAAAAGTCCGGAATAACCAGCTTTATAGAAGTCTGGCGGCATGATGGGAAGCGCTTTCCGGTTAAAACGTTTACAAAAAACCGAAAATCGGCAAAAGCGCGAGCGGGGTCCACAACATCAAATGGGCGAACGCACGAATTATTTCAACAACGGAGAAGACCAGCGTCGGCATCCGGAAGTTCCCGGGCGCTCACGGGAGCTTTGCGGGGCGCCTTGATTCACGTTAGGGTTGCATCGGTTCTTGTGGGACAAATGGCTCCATCGATGAAGTAGATACACCCGTCCTTGCTTTGGCCGCCTGCAAGGCTTCGAAGGACTGAGGCATGATTTAATAGCGGGGATTATTTACGGACTTGTTTACAACCAATGCAGCTTCCCGGAGAAATGTTTCTCATGTCTTCCTGTCTGCAGGCCAGCCACCTGCTAACTACTTATCGGAGCATTGCCCACCGCGCGGGAGTATTTTCGTGGTGGGTCAGTATGCTATGTGATCAACGGCTTACGCCTAATCCAGGCTAGGCTTTCTTAAATAAAGCGTGCTTACAGAATGGGCGTTACGTTTTGCATTTGAATCGGCGTTGACAAATTAAAAGGTGGGGAAAAATGGAGCCTCGCGAAGAAGCGGTTGAAAAACAATTCAAAACTGTAATGACAATGGCGGCTATTCAAACTCGCGAGTCTGAGGAAATAGAAGCATCTCTCGCCGATTTGAAAACAGAGATAGATCGTCTTGAGGATAAACAAATCAAGGTGAGGAAAGAACGGCAATTTCTCGCGGAAAGAGCGTTCCGGTTGGAGGGCGCTCTGCAGGAGGCCTTTCTTGTTCGATTAGATGAGAAGACAACAGAACTCGGAAGTGCGTCAAAAGAATTGCATGCCAAGGTAAAAGAAATTGTGGAGCGCTACACCTCGCCGATGATTGCAATAAGTCGATTGCGTCGCGATGCGGACATGCTTTTAGCGGAGCTCCCTCCGTTAAGCGCTGACAGACTCCAGAATGAATGGCGGGAGCAA
>DATLHW010000544.1:0-4974 GCA_035539675.1 Burkholderiales bacterium
AAGTCCATAGGAGGTCATCATGCCAACAAACGTCGTCCGGTTTCATCGCGTGCTCCGTTCGCCCCCTGAAAGAATCTACCGTGCGTTCCTTGACGCCGATGCATTGGCGAAGTGGCTTCCGCCGAATGGCTTTACTGGAAAGGTTCACCAGCTGGACGCCCGCGTCGGCGGCGTCTACAGGATGTCGTTTACAAACTTCACCAATGGCCATAGCCACTCGTTCGGCGGTGAGTATCTCGAACTAGCGCCACACGAGCGGATTCGCTACACCGGTAAATTCGACGACCCGAACTTACCCGGAGTGATGCAAACAACGGTATCTCTGCGAGAAGTGTTTTGTGGAACCGAGATCAACATAGTGCAAGAAGGGATTCCCGAGATTATCCCTCCTGAAGCCTGCTATCTCGGGTGGCAGGAATCTCTCATTTTGCTTGCAAAGCTTATCGAAGCTCAGATCGCTGAGTAGCGGGGGAAATTGGGACAAAAGGGGGGGCGCGACCCTAGTCAGGTTGGAAAGGACCTGTTTGGCAGGGAGGCTATTTTTCATTTCCTTCGGTTGAAACCTAGTTGTGGGCAAGCATGGGGTATGTTGCGCGTGATCCGGCGCCGGCTCGGATGGTAAGGAGGGCGGAGAATTAGCCTTGGTCGAGTCCCGCCGGACATTGTGGTCCGTGGGGGATCTATATTGACATCTCAAACAACTCGGATAAATTAGCGCGCCCAAGTGGACGATTGATCAAGACGGTTAGCTGAAGGCAATGCGCCAAATCAACTGACAATAATAAGACGTAACGTGGAGAGAGGATTACCTTGTGACACGGAGAAGTTCGTTCAAAAGCTTGAAAAATTCACCAGCCGTGAGCTCGCTTGCCGCCCTTCGGGCTGGTCGAAAGCTTAGTCGCCCCTTTTTGCGGTGTGCCTTGGCGGTACTGCTGTCTGCGTGTTATTGCCATGCAGCATTAGCGGCAGGGTCGGGATACTGGCTGCGCCTCGACGATTTGCGCATGCCTCGGCCAACATCGGACGAAAGAGAGCGGCCTAAGGCAAAAGAAACCCCACCGCCGGAAGGCGACAAAGCGCCGACTGAGCCATCTGCGGAGACAGCGGATAGTGCGCTGCGACTCGGTGGCAATTACAAGGTATTGGCAGCCTATTCACACACTCCCGATAGCGCCAATGACGCCTACACGCAAGTGGTGGGCCGTTTGCGCACGAAAGTGGGTTATCGATTTTCTACGTCGCTGGAAGCGAAGGTCGAGCACGATACCGAACTCACAACCGGCAGTTATGTCCGCACGGATTATTTTCAAGCGCACAAGAATGACCAGACGCCGCAGTACTGGAGTGAGGGTAGCGCCTGGGCCGATCGGCGTAATTTTTACGGGGCCCAGCGGTTTTTTCGCGCCTACGTCAAATGGGCATCGGATTTTGCGGATGCGACTGTCGGGCGGCAACGCATTCCACTCGGAACCGGACGGTTCTGGAGCACCATTGATATGCTCAACCCGATCAATCCGCTGCAGATCGAGCGTGATGAGTTCACGGGTGTCGATGCCGCGCTGATAGAGGGGGGAATTGGCGCCTTGTCGAAGGTGAGCGTTGTGTATGCGCCCGATCCCGCGCACGTCAGCGATCGCTGGGTGACGCAATATCGCACCCATGTCAAAGAGAGTGACCTGACGTTTACCTATGGAAAATACTGGGGCGATCACGTGGTAGGCGCCGATTTTGTCACGCAAGTAGGCAACGCCGGCGTACGTGGCGAGGCGGTTTACACCCGGCCGCAAATCGGCGCTTCGTATGGCAAGGCGTTGCTGGGCTTCGACTATGCATTCGCCAACACCTTGGCTTTTTCCGCCGAGACTTTCTACAGCGACCGCAGTGCAGTGGACAGAGATGCGCAATGGGCCAACAATCCGCAGCTTGGTCTTGTTCAGCCGCTAGGAAACGCCTATCTCGGCTTGGCGGTTGGCTATGAATTCACGCCGTTGCTAAAAATGTCCACCTACGTTCTTAATAATCTGAAAGACAACAGCGGGGTGCTTTATCCGTCGTTGACGTATTCGCTTTCCGACAACATCACCTTGATGGGGGGCGCGCAGTTTTTCTTTGGCGATCCTGACAGCGAGTATGGAAGTGGACGCGATTTGTATTTTGCTCGCTTTCAGCAGTTTTTCTGAGAAGCCATCTGAAAAGCTACTGCGCCCGCTCGCTACGCTTTTCAGGCGGCTTCTAATCGACGAAATAAAGGGGAGGAATATGTTGTCGCAGATGAAAGGCCTATTTGTTTGGTTGCTGCTATGCGTGTCATTGAATGCCGTTGCCGCAACGAAGTACAACATCGTCACAGGCACTGAGAACGGCACCAATGTATGGATCGGAAGGGACTTGGCGAAGTACGTCGCCGGTTCGGCTGATATCGATCTTCAGGTGTTGCCGTCCAAGGGCTCAGTCGAAAATATCATGCGCTTACGCGACGAACCGGGCACCAAGTTCGCCCTGGCGCAGTCCGATGTATACCAGGCATTCAACGACCAGGCTGCGGCTGGCGATCCGGATGCGGCGCGGATTATCAAACCACTGCGCGTGATCGCGCCGTTGTTCGATGCCGAGGTTTATTTCATCGTGCGGGCTGACTCGCCGCTCAATTCAATTCATGACATTGAGGGTAAAAAAATCAACATCGGTCCTATCGGCGGCGGCGTTGCGATGACATCGACAACGCTTTATCGCTTGATGTTTGGCGCCGCAATGCCCAAGGAGAACGTCTTCACCTTCAGTAAGGAAGAAGCGCTGACCCGCCTAGTTAAAGAAAAAGATATCGATGTCGTGGTCGTGACTGCGGGACAGCCTTCCGCGCTACTGACCGGCATGGAGCCTGGTGTCGAGAAATTTTTCAAATTGTTGAAACTGGATGAGAATAATCCGGCGACAAAACGCGCCATGACGGTTTATAAAAAATCCGCGATCAAGGCCGTTAACTATCCGAATTGGCTGAAAGAGGATATGCCATGCCTGTCGGTGACAACATTGTTGGTGACATACGACTACAACCTGAAAGGGACCAAGGATTCGATGGCGCGCTTTGCAAAGTCCTTATGCGAGAACTTGCCGGTTCTGCAGAAAGAGGGCCATTCAAAATGGAGTCAGGTCAGTTTGAAGTTGCCGGCATTGGGCAAAGGCTGGAGTTATTATCCGCCGACCGAACAACAACTCGCGAAATGCCAGCCATTAAAACCGAAACCGGTTCGTTCGTGCTCGCTGCAAAATAAGGTGTTGGGTTTGTGTACGGATGAATAGTGTCGTTGTCCGGCGTGCGTAATCGAAAGTTATTTCTTACGCCATCCGTAGGTCAGTTACGTTGAAATTGTATGCCGCGGCAGCGCGTATCGCGCTCCGCTTCGAGACAAAGGTATCCACCAGAGGGTGACCGCGGCGTCAATTTGAACCATCACCCTCTCCCCAACCCCTCTTCCCTCAAGGGAGAGGGGCTCTAGCTAACCCGCGCGTGCTTTTCCATTTTTCACATCACTATGGCTAGCCAACACTCGCGGAATGATGGTTAAAGGTTTTCACTTTTCCTGCGATCCAGCTTCTCGAAGCAATTACGGCAATCCGCTGCCTACAAATCCCCGCGCAACATTCGAACAAATTATGCAACCATGCTGCCTGACGTAGTTCAATCCATGAAGATCGCTTCTTAATTACTGGTAAATAATTATGAGCCTTATGAAGTTGATTGCTTCGCTTTCTCAAGACACGCTGATAGCAGAACACGCGGCGAGACAATTGGAAAAAGGCATATCGGAAACGATGCCTGCGGGCGTTTGTCTTCGCTGGACCCATAAGCTTTTGGGCGTCGAGTTGGCCGGTGGAGAGCGCAACTTGAATCCGAACATGGAGAAAACAATCGCTAAACAAAGGACTGACATACCAATATCAGACGAGGAGTTGCGGCAAATAAAAAAGGGTGTTCCTGAGTCTTGGAAAATTCTCGAAAAGGAGAAACTTATTATTCCCGCACTCCTTAATAAATGGGACGAACTCACCGATCGCAACAAAAATCATATTTTCGTAAAGCCAGGAAAATTAGTTGAAAGCACAATCCCAGCCTATCTTAACGGGACAACTTTCAAACCAGGGCGAGGATATCTCCTTACATTTGGATGGGGCGGACACCAGGGCGTGTCTATACACACCGTCGGATTGGGCGTATTGGAAAAACAAATAGCCTTCATTGATGTCAATAATGGGATTTATGGAATTTCCCAGGGCGCGGATAAACGAACTGTCAGTGATTTAGTGTCTAACTTTTTAGTGGATAAATATGGGAATTATTGCCGGCCGGATTTCAAGCCGCCCGTATCCCCTTTGATCGTGCCAGTGACGGCAAGAATGATGCTTGCGCATGAATTTACGAGGAAGGACTGCGAAAAAGTCAGTATTAAGTTTGGCGGAGAAAGTGAGTGGGAACGGATGCCGCAATCGTCGGCGCCGACGAGCACGCGGGAAAGCATAGTGCTGCATGTGGAAGAGCAGAACGGCGTCATAAGATCGGTTATTTTCCAGTTGGCTGATACAAGAAAAGTCATGAAACTAAGCCGCGATAGGATTCCCGATGTTGTGTTAAAAGATTTGACGGAGGGTAATTTGGTGGAGGATCAAAGAGTCAGTTTTAAGCCCAATTCGCTAAGCAAGGAACTGGAAGCGAATGCTCGGAGTAAGCCCAAGATTCCCTAAACGTAAGTGTGGTTCTTTGCAACGTAGATCATAATAACCGAATGGCATACGCCGTATGCAATGTTACCTATCGCCTTCCCGATAGCGATGCCGAAACGCTTTTGCGAAGTGCTCAAATTTGAATATGTCCTCAACTCGCGTAGGGCGGAAAAGCGATAGCGCCTTCCGCCGTATGTCGCGAAATAGAGCAATATTCGTTTTTAAGTTCACATACGGCGGAAGGCGCTATCGCTT
>DATLHW010000545.1:0-7325 GCA_035539675.1 Burkholderiales bacterium
AAGACGGCCCTGTTAAACGCAACAAGAGCAGAAAAATATGGTGGCGGCGCCTTTGGTCCCGAATCACAAAGTCTAAGAATAAGCAGCCCGAATCGATTTCAGCCATTCGAAACAATTCACTTCTTTTGGCGCCTCAGGCAAATTTCGAGAAAGGTTCGCCAGCCGCATTACCGAGTTCTTTCGGATCTCAAATAGAGCAAGGCGAGCAAGACCTCGTAAGTGCTCGGCAAGCTTTAGAGAAAGCTAAGCAAGAGCATTTACAGAAAGCCAGATTACAGAAGGCGCAGCAGGAGCTGACGAGGATTGAGCAAGAGTGGATAGACGTCCAGGACGAGTTGGTGAAAGTTCAGGAAGAGTTGCTAAAAGCCCGTCAGCGCGTCGCGAGCGCTCATGAAAAATCATCAAAGGTGGTTCCGGCGACGGAATTAATCGAGGTATGGAATGTTCCCGTTTTCAGCAGGAACTTTAATAGCTATTGCGAAGCAACTTCGAGCGAGGAGGGTATTAAACAGTTACGCGATTTTCTACGATTTCAAACCAACGCAGCCGAAAGCGCTTCCCCTTTAACCTCGCCAAGATATTCGCCCTCGCCAAATGAGTTCATAAGTCACTGGGAGCAATACTTCGGAGAGGCGATACTTAAAAAAATGCAAGAAGAGAAGGAGCGTGAACGGAGGCGACATTTCGATGAAATTGCGAAGGTGACGAGTTTGGGCCGATGGGTTGTTAATCCTTACAACACTGAAGATGTCGAAGGACGCATAGCGCAGATCAATCAATTTCTGAAATTGCCGGAAGAAGAACAGAAAAGCAAATTACAGCCGGTTTGTTACGAGGAGAGAAAAAATCCTGAATGGTTTGTGAAGCGCATGAAAGAAAGGCTAACCGAGCTGACGCTTTTAAAAGAAGCAGAAAATCTGGGATGGGTGGGCGAATCATTGCTGTCCGACGACGCCGTCGCCAGTCAAGTGTCTGGCGATGTCAGCAAGGAAGAGCTGGTGCGTCGGCTCAAGAATTATGAACGCGAGCTAAAGGCGAACGAGGAAAGCGCGCAGAAAAAGCTGGAAGGCGCAGAAGCCCAATTACGTCAAGCGCCAGAGGGTGACGAGGAAAGCAAAAGGATTTTCGATGAAGCCTCATTCGAATATAAGACGGCGGTGAGGGTTCGTAATCAGGTCAAAGACATTGTTCATATTTGCGCAGCCGCTTTAGCCTCCTTCAATCAGAACGATCTGTTCAGGCGAACAAGACGTAACGCGGTGACATTGAGCGACCCGGATCGCTCTCGAAAAGAGGTGGCGTTGATACTGGAAACCTTGGCGAATTCCCCCAAGGGGCGCGAAGAGTTGCTGGCTATGTCGGAGGTCGCGAAACAGGAATACCTTTTTAACAATCTGGATGAGGGCTTGAACAAGCTGGTTCAGATATGTAACAGGGTTAAAGCGTATGAATCTCAAACCGATATGCAACGGCTGGATACAGTCAGGAAAGAGCATGAAGAGTACACCAGAGAGCAATTCGCCACTTTGCATGTCGAAGCGCTCAGTGACTTCTTGGTAACAAAAGCAACAGATCACCTTAAACAGGGGATATATAGCGAAGTTGATTTAGTCGAGGCTGCGCGTGGAATCGGTGGACGCTACACGATAGTTACGAGCATGCCGTTTTCTAAACTCCAGGGAACATTTGTTTCCAAGGATAGAATCGACGTGGGAAGGCAGTTAGGCAACGCATTGCAAAAGGATGCGGCAGGCAGCATTGAAGTGGCTCGTTTACTTGTGAAACCTATGCAAGATGATGTCAATGCGCATGAAAGAGAAACGTTTGATCGGGCAAAACGCCATGGCGGCATTAACGGTGACGATGAGTTTATGCCGCGGGGAACGCCCTTTGTGACATTGGCGACGTTCGTTGCAAACCGCGACAAACACGACCGCCATTTGGAGCCGGAGCCTCAATTCCAGAAAGGCGCAAAGCCGGAACCGGCCTCCACTAACAAGTCTCAATCCTACAAAGGTGGTGAACAACCGAAGATTACGGCGGCACAACTAACAACAAGTGGAATCGGCGACGAGGCGGAGGCATCTCAATCCCTCAAGGAAATATTGGATATCGTTAGAAAAGAACATGAAGCGTACACGAGGGAGCAATTCGCCAAGTTGCATATAGAAGTGATGAAAGGCGATTTGATTAAACGAACAATGGACCATCTTGGCGCATCTGGAGGTGGTGCGGAGATAGCGTTTTCTGATCTGGAGGGGGAGTTGGTTTCAAAGGACAGAACTGAACTGGGAAAGTCCGTAGTCGAAGCATTGCAAAAAAACGATGTTGGCGACATTGAGGCGGCTCGCTCTTTGGTTAAACCCATGCAGGATTATGTCCATGCACAACAAAGAGAAAAATTTGAACGGGCAAAGCGCTATGGCGCGATTAAAGGCAATGACGAATTTGCGCCGCGCGAAGCGCCATTTGTGTCGTTAGCGGCCTTTGCCGCGCGCCATGAAAAACTCCGCCAGTATTTACAGAAAGCGGATTCTTCACAATTCGAAAGAGACACAAATCCGCGACTTGCCTCCGCTATCGAATCCAAACAGCGCCAAGTCGGCAAACAATTGGCGTCAACCAATCAAGCTGAACGGGAGGCGCGTCAAGAAATTTACCAAACATTCGTCGAAGATTGCCTGAGAGTCGAAGCCAAGGTTAAAGAAAGTAACCTGCATGACGTGACGTGGAAACTGACGACGACTAGCGATGAGGTGATTCGTCAAGACGGCATTAGTCCATTGGTGCAGATGGAATTGGAGATAAGAAAGGACAAACAGTGGTTGAGTAACAAAATCGAAGTCGGAAATTCATACGGTTTACGCGATCAGCTCGCGATTCAATCGATAGGGCGGAAACTGGGATTTACCATTCAGGGAGATCTGTTGCAAACAGTAGAGAAAGCGAAAAAACACTTCGAGGAAAAAAATAAAACACCGTTCCCGGACAATCCCACTGTGAAGCGACTAGGACACGAGGAACTTGGAAATGTGTCCACATATCTGCTACATCGTGATGAAAAGCGGGCCGTAGCAGTAGTAGATGCGGGGGCCGGGTGGAGTCAGGGGTTGATGTTGGACATTGACTCCGCGACCCTACAAAAAGACATTCAACCTGGCCAGACATGCATAGCCAGCGTGAAGATGCAGGATGGAAAATTGACTACAAATGTGAATGCCAAATCTTCCTCTCCCTCTCGTTCAAGCAGTCTTCGAAGCAATAGCAGAAAAAATGACCATGGCAGGTGATATGAACACTAACAACCTGTTCTTAACCTTTATCGAAGCGTGAGACGCGCCAACGACAGTTGCGTGCGGGTTACCTACGCCGAAAACGGCTTGCGTCGCATTCACCCAAAGTGGGCAGTCCTTGTAAGATTTTGCGGCCCGACGTAATTCCTCCAGTGAATGTTGCGCGAATGAATCTTCCATACATTATTCGATCACCTAACTAAGCGGCTAGTTCAATCTGCGAACTGGCGCCTTTCAAAAATGAAGATTCCGCAAGCCGGTATTTTTTCAATTCTGCATGACGCTGGATTGTCATGAGCATGCTTGCCTCTATGTAAATCAAAAGCTTGTCCAGTTTTCCACTGCCGGCACAGTCCTTGCGATGTTGACCCTCAATAAATGCGACTCATGACGAGCCGCAACTCAAGAGCCTGATCAAGCTCGGCGCGTCGCAGTCTTAACGCCTACCGCCTTGAACGGGTCTTAAAAACAATAATGCAAATGAACAAGGGCGAATTCGTTTAGCGGGTTAGGTTGTTGATCCCGTCGCAAGCGCGAATTTGTTTCCTGGCATTGGCATGACTTCATTCCAGGGAACAACATGCGGATTGTGCAGGGGCAAGCTCGGACTAAAATCGACAAAAAACGTGTTAACCGCGTCACATTGACGTTGCGCCATGTTCCCCCAATCGACGCCATGCAACGGCGCGCCAACACACCGTTACGATCGGCAGCGATAGCGCTTGCAATATCGTGTGCAAATGTCGCTCATGGCGCAGGCATCGTTCCTGATGGAGGCACGGCCACAAGCGTCACCACAGCGCCAGACGGCAAAGTCACCGTAAACATCGCGCCACCCGTATCCGGCGTCAGTCACAACACCTTCACGCAATTCAACATCGGCAAGCCCGGCGCGGATTTGATCAACACCGGCGTCAATGCCCGCACCATCGTCACCGAAGTCACCAGTACAAACCCAAGCTTGATTGAAGGTCAAATCGCGATCATTGGTCCACGCGCCAATTTGATCATCGCCAATCCGAATGGCGTCACCGTAAACGGCGGTAGTTTTATCAACACAGGCACATTGGCGATTTCCACTGGCAGAGTGTCCTTTCACGATTTTCAACCTGCGCCTGGATTCACGCAGCGCAATGTCATTCTCGACACCAGCGCCGGCGCCATCGAAATCGGGCCGGATGGGCTCTCCGGCGCATTCAACAATCTTGAACTGATCGCAAAAACGCTGAAGGTTAGCGGCAAGATTGAAAACACATTCACCAACGCCAATGCGGGAATTCGCGCGGTTATCGGAAACTCTCGCGCGGAATTCGACACCAGCGTTTCACCGACCGATGGATTGAGCCAGTTTGTAAGTTACTCGACCCCGTCTGCGGCAAACGCAGGCTCCATCGCGGTGGACATCACCCCGTTAGGTAGCCTCGTCGCAGGCAAGGTCGCCTTGATCATCACCGATCAAGGCGCTGGCGTAAGACATGCGGGAAGCACGTTGGCCAAGGTTGGCGACTTCACAATCTTATCGAGCGGTGATGTGAACCTTATCGGCTCGGCCATTTCAGCCAATAGCAATATCAGCATTAACGCCGGCAACGTAATCCTGCAAGCCGATAGCACCGGAAGAGGCGCCAACGTCGTTGCAGCCGAAGGCGGCGTCACCATCGACGCAGCAGGTAACGTCACCAATAACGGCGGCCTGATTCAAGGCAAGCAGCGGGACAGCAGCAATGTGGTTTCCGAAGGCGCTGTAACACTGAAGACCGGAGCCTCATTTCTCAACGAATCGCCGAACGCAACAACACTCGCCGCGATCTTCGGCAGCGATGATGACGTCGTTATCCGTAGCCAGGGCGATATCGTGAATCGCTCCGCCCGCATTATCTCCAATCGTCGACTCATTCTTGCCGCACAAGGCGACATCGCCAACGTCATCGATAAACAAAGCGGCGCCAATGGTGAGCAGCGAGTTGATTTTCGAACCAGCGAAAGCGCATTTCTATTGTTCAAGCGCACTCGCAGTGGCTTCAATGTCGATCATGGCGCATTGCCGCTAGCGAACCAACTGGCGTTCCTCGTGGCTGATGGAGACATCGATGCGAGAGGGCGAAACATCGTGAATAGTGGTGGTGAAATTTACGCCAACAACGGTTCCATGAATTTCGTCGCACAACAGAAATTCACCAACGAAGCATTGGCAAGCGGCCAAGTGCAGTTCGAACGCAAGTGCATGATCGTATGCAAGACCACGGCGAGCAGCACTGTCACCGCAACCGGCGGACTGATCTCATCAAGTCGCGACATCGTTATCACAGCAGGGACAGAGGCTGCGAATATCGGCGGCCGCGTGTTGGCGTTAAACGATCTGACCGTCACAGCGCCGAGAGTGACGGTAAAGGGAATCACAGGCTATAGCGTCATCACTCGCGACAAAGGCATGAAGGCGTGGTTCGGCGACACATGGGGCCAAATATTCGCCGCCGATGTGGGCGGTAGCTTCACTGCTAATCGAGGCAGGCTGATTATTAATGGCGCCTTGTATGTCGATGGTGGTGAGGTCTCTGGCGGCGCTGGCGTCGAGGTTAACGGCGAAACGATCGTGCTTCGCGCGGCGCAGCGTGAGCCGGTAGCGATCTCGAACAATCTTGGCCTTTCATCTTGGTTGTGGAGGTGAGATCCATGACGAGTCTTACCGCAATGCCTATCATCGAACCGATCTCTGTAGGAGCGAACTTGCTCGCGATCAAACGTTCATCGCGAGCAAGCTCGCTCCTACAGATTCGCCCGTTATGCATCGCCATGATGTTGGCTGGTCTCTCTTCACTCGCCGCAGCGCAAACCATCCCATCCATTCGCCCAGAACAAGACCCAGCCGAACGCCTGCTCAAAGAACAACGAGAACGCGAGAGAGAGCAGCGATTGAACCAACCCGCGCCGCAAATTACAGCGCCCGCAACAGATCAACTCCGTAGCGTGCCCATCGATGCCGACCCTGAATCAATCGCCGATCCCGAGCCAACATTCAAAATCGAATACATCGAACTCATCGGCAACACCGTATTAAGCAGTCAAGACGTCGAACCCATCCTCACAAAATTCCAAGGCAAAAAGTTAGGCGTCAACCGCATCAACCTCCTACTTCGCCGCTTAACGGAAGCGTTCATCGCCAAGGGTTACATCACCACGCGCGCTTATCTTGGGCAACAAAATCTTGCGTCCGGAAGACTGGTTCTTACCGTCGTTCCGGGAAAAATCGAAGCATTCAAAATCAATGGCCAGCCGCCGGGCGTTGCGAAGAACGGCGGCTGGTTAACCGATATCGGCACGCTAGCCGCGTTTCCAATAGCAGTGGGAGATACGCTTAATCTGCGCGATCTCGAGCAAGGCGTCGATCAAATCAATCGACTTCGCCGTAACCAAGCGGAATTGCAAATCCTTCCTGGAGAAACGCCAGGCGGTTCCGTGGTCGCTCTAAACAATCGATTCGGCGATCGCTATCGAATCAATGCCGGCTTTGACAATCATGGATCGAAAGCGACTGGAACGACGCGAACTCGCCTCGGCCTTGAGTTCGACAATCCAATCGGCTTTCAAGAGTCGCTATCGCTCAACTATGTCGGCAGCCTCGACGCCAACGCGTTGCTTGCATCGGCCGCTATTCCAATTGGCTACAACATCATTTCCTACACCGCGAGCTATTCCGAGTTTCAGAACCTGATCGGCGACACCGCGCTTTTATTCGGCCGCACGCTAGGGCAAACCATCGGCTGGAATAGGGTGCTGACGCGCTCGGCGACAGAGAAGTCGAGCCTGGACGTCACCTTGTCCAAGCGCGAGTCCGAGCGGGAAATCAACAACATCATGCTGACGCCGCAACGTCTCACCGTGATTCGCGCCGGTTGGAATCGCTTGGCGCGCTTCGATGCCGGCGGCGCGCAAGGCAACTGGACCATCGACCTGGGCGTCAGTCGCGGCATGAAAGCGATCGATGCAAGTGTCGACGCATCCGACATCGAAAAAACCGACGCGCATAGCCAG
>DATLHW010000546.1:0-13398 GCA_035539675.1 Burkholderiales bacterium
GCCCATTTTCATGCTTGAGCCCTTAAGCTCGAAGTCGGGATTTACGCGGACTGCAACCTTGGGGGTGATAGCGAGCTTGCGGCCGACGACAATGGCGGTCTCCAGTTCACGTTCCGATTCCAGATTAAGGATAATGCCCGCGGCGATTGCACGTGAAATTTCAGCTTCGCTCTTGCCGGGACCCGCGAAGCTGATATTGCTGGGGCTCATCCCTGAATCGAGCGCTACCATCATCTCCTTTGCTGACGCGACATCGATGCCGTCCACCAAGCCGGCGAAGTGCTGAACCACAGCTGGCATCGGATTCGCCTTCATGGCGTAATGCAGATGCACTTCCTGAGGTAAATGCTTCCGCAGAAGAGCGACTCGTTGCGAGAGCAGTTGACGATCGTAAGCATAAAACGGTGTGGAGCCGACGCGAGCAGCCAAGCGCGAGAGCGGAATGCCCCCAATGACAAGTTCATCGTTGACGATAGGAAATTGGGTCATTGGCCAATGGGCCGGACGCTTTGTCTCGTTCACTTTGTTATTCCTGTGAAAAGGTGTTGCCGCTCTGTGGCGAGTAATTTTCGATCAATTTTGCCGTTGGGATTTCGCGGCAGACTCGCTTCGACGATTTCCAAATGGGCGGGAACCATGTATGCGGGTAAGTGCTTTTGGCATTCTTTCTTTAACGCTTCCGCTGTTAAGGAGGTCCCATCGGCGGGTGTGGCGACAATGGCGATGGCTTGTCCCAATGTCGGATGCGGTAGCCCTAGGGCCGCCACTTCGCCAACCAGTCGCGTGCCATAAATGACTTCCTCAATTTCCGTTGGGCTGACACGGTACCCGGATGTTTTGATCATTTCATCCCGGCGGCTGACGAAGTAAAGATAACCTTCCTCATCCATTTTGACTGTATCGCCTGACCATACCGCAAGCTCGGTCAACGGCAAAGCGCGATTCTGGCCTGGCGCTGGCTTGAAGCGTTCGGCTGTTTTTTCCGAATCGTTCCAGTAACCCAGGGATACAAGTACCCCACGATGCACGAGTTCTCCCGGTTCGCCTGGCGCGCAAGTCGAACCGTCCTCTCGCACGACCACGATTTCCGCGTTAGGAATGGCTTTCCCCATGGAATCGGGACGGCGATCAACCTCCGAAGGCGGCAGATAAGTGGAGCGGAATGCTTCCGTAAGGCCATACATTAAATAAGGCTTGGTTTTCGGGAGGGCGCTACGTAGTTGGTTCAGCGTTTCCCTCGGCATATGGCCGCCGGAATTGGTGAAATAGCGCAAGTGTTCGGTGGCAGACGTAGGCCATGACAATTGCGCGAGTTGAATCCAGAGCGGCGGGACGGCCGCTAAGCCAGTAATCTGTTCTTTCTCGACCGCCGCGACGATGTCTCGCGGGAAAAGGTGATTCAGCAGCACTGCCAACCCACCGACGAGGAACATGGTGGTGAGTTGATTCATTCCGTAGTCGAAGGAGAGCGGCAGCACGGAAAGTATTCGGTCGTTTTCAGTCAGTTCCAGGTACTCGGCTACGCTTCGTGCGCCGGCGACGATATTGCGGTGGGACAGCACGACCCCTTTCGGTCGGCCGGTGCTTCCAGATGTATAGAGAATCGCCGCAACGTCTTGATCGATACATTGATGCGTTCTACCGCTGGTGGGCTCTTGTACCGAATGCCATGAAATGATGCGTATGCCTTGTATAACCAAGTCGGTGGGAATTTCTCCGACGCAGACAATAACCTTTAGGTCTGGACAATGCGCGAGGGACGGGCCAAGCACGGCCAGCCGCTCGGTGCTTGTTACCAGCATTCGAACATTGCAGTCTGCAAGGATATAGCCGACCTGTTCGGTTTTCAGTAGCGGGTTAACCGGTACGTACACTGCGCCAGCTGCTGAAGCCCCGAACATTGCGATAACGGTTTCTAATCGTTTCTCCATGTAGATGGCTACTCGATCGCCGCGTTCAAGGCTGAGCCCTACGCTATTGTGAGCAAAAGCCTCAACTGCGTTTGCTAGCTCGTTGTAGGTCAGTACAACGTTGCGGTATTTAAGAGCTGGCCTTGATGACGCGCGATGCTCGGACTCAGTGATGAGGTGATGTACAAGATCTGCCATATGCGGGTCGATGGAAGAATATTATTAAGTGATAGGATGAAACTTGCAGCAGTGTTTAGAAGATGCCTTGCCGTGATATTTCTGGCTGCGTTTGGAGTTACTTTGGGACGGCCCCTCTGGTTGCAACCTGTGAAGACTTTTGTTGATGGCGTCGATCAGGTTGTAGTTTGTTGGCGGCAATCCACACCTCAGGACAGTCTAATTTGCTAAAGGATAAGTGAAAACGAGGCTTATGGGTGGTAAACATCAACTGCCAATTTCCCAATGATAAGAAACATGCGCTTCCCACTATGCGTGCTCCTAATCGTGAATGGGAATTTAGCGATCCAGGATTAAATGCGGAGACACGACTTACCGTCCATTGAATTCCATTGCTTCGAAGTGACGAGTTGACTTCGTCCCACAAGCGGCAAAAAGTAAAGCCAATTCGTTGTTTTGGAATTACAAAAACGTCGAAGTCCCATGCGGTTGTTTGTTCGGGAAGAGGACTGAAACGGCAGCGCACTTCGTCCTCGATGTACGTACCCTTTTGTAACCACACGAATCCAGCAAATTGACCATTGATGTTCGCCGCAAAACAATCGGCGCCTGCAGTAAAGCGATGAGCAATGACTTCCTTCGGGCGTGGAAACTGTTTTGTAATATTGTCGCCAGACGTGATCTTATTTACCTGAATATTTACTCCTCGGTCATTTCGCAATAAGCGTCCGTCAGGTATTGGTTGGGACAAGAAATAGTATTTGCGCAACGCTATTCGGTTCATCGAAATAACGCCTAATGTTTTCGCGAAGGCGTATAAGCAGGTATCGAACCATCCAAGGGCTAAGCGAAGTTGGCGGGCCCTCGCCAGCTGATTTGGCAGGCGCGCCAGTTGTTCGCCGATTGCTGATTTCGCCGTCTGCCAACCGGTGCGCAATTTGGCAACGAGCGCTGGAATTACGCTTCGACCTAATCGCAATTTGACCAACCCGCAGTGAATGAGTTGAATAGCCGGATTGCGATAAAAATTTATATGATAAAAGGCGCGAGTGCCGTTGGCCCAACTTACTTGCCATTCGCGTATTCGTCCATAGAATTCAATGTTCCGGACTTCTGTATTTTCAATTAAGTCCTTGATAATTTCCCATCGCATGAGAATTCCGGGGGCATATGGCTTCAGGGATTCGTCGTAAGCGGTCTTGAGAAAAATAGCGGTATTTCCAACAACCATGACAAGCTCCATGGCTGCTATTTGTTCATTAAACCAGTAGCGGTATATGCGGCCCTTTGCGTTTCGGCACAAAACCTCCATTACGGATTGATAAAATTGTCCCTGGAGGTTACCAATTTGTACGGCAGTGCCTTGTCGCCCCTTCCATCCGGCGGTCTCTAGTGAAGCGTAGTTTGCAATAGCATCGACTGCATCTGATACGTGTTCGATTGTTTCTAATCTTGCCGTCACGCCGTCTTCGGCTAAACGTCGCATGCGCCGCTCTGTCTGTTTTCGTACATTTTTGGGTAGCTGACTCCAATAGTCAGCGATGTTCCCGGGAAGCGCAATACTGGCCGTTGTGACGTGATCGCATGTGTCTAAGCTGGGGCAAGCGCTGGGGCGCGGCAATATCTTCGGGTCTTGTTGGCTTAGACCAATCATTAATGAGAAGCCTGGCAATGCTTTGAGCAGGGATTGCAGTAAAACCTCAACAGGCGCATTTGGTCGTTGTAACCAAAATCCAATTAAAGACTGCGAGGGCCAGAACGTTTCCCACCTACCTAAGTTTTTTTGCCGAAGAACAGTTATGGCGACGGGCGTGTTGTGTTCATAACCTAGCGCGAGTAGGTCCTTTGGCTCCCCAAAATGCTTGATTAATTGCGCTGCAAAATCAAAATCCAGGGCCGAGCCATGATCATGGCTAGAGCGCAATTCCTCCCATACGTTTTTGTATTCAAAGAATGAATCGCCCGATAAAATGGTCCAGGTAATAGGCATCGTTATTTCGTCAAAGAGCTTTGCATTTAAGTGGCGTTCAGCGTGGCCGTAATCTCACGCCCCATCCACTCTATTTCGTCCGCCTTAAGGGATTGATGGCATGGAAACTGGAAAACGCATCGAGATAATTCAGTGCTGGTATCGCAGATTTCGGGCGCCAAGGTGGGCCATCGGAATTCTCCAAAGCGCAGAATGGGGATGCCGCGTTGTTTCAATGGCGTGAACACTCGCGCCGGTTGTTCCATAACCATTGGTAAAACATAAGGCACAGCGGTTTCAGGGAAGGCGGGGAAAAGCGGCTGAATGCCCGGCGCATTTTGCAGCAGTCCAAGCAAATGCGCGTAGTTTAAGCGGCGCGCGTTCACAATCTGTCGCGCATCGGAAGTCCGAAGTGTGTATCGGGAAAAAAAGCTCATGCGTTTGTCGATTTGCAAGGGATTTAATTGTCCAATTTCATTGGGGGCAACAGAGGAGTCAGTTACCGGGGGTGACACCGAATTCAATCCAAAATTCTTGATGGCGAATAATAGATCGAGAGGTTTTGAGGCAGCGGGAAATCGCCCATACTGATGGGCGATTTCCAATGCATTCGCGAAGGACTTTGCTTCAAAGCGGACGCCTCTTGATTTGAGAGGGGGGGCAATTTTTCCGTCGCGGACGATGAGACATCCACCATCTTGAATAGGGAAAAACTTCCAGGGACTTGCGATCGCGACATCGCCAGTAGCGCCTAGCGCCACCGTATTCGTATCGCTACCAAAAAAGGCGTGCGCGCAGTCCTCAATGAAAAACAATCCGTTCGTATTGCAAAAGTTTTTAAGTTCTGCTGTATTCTGCGGGAAGCCAAAATAGTGAGCTGCTAAAAGCGCTTTTGTATCAGGTTGTATTTTTTGTTTGCAATCATCCAAGTCAACGCTGAGATCTTTGTTCAGCCGATAAAATATTACCTTCCCGCCTGCCCAAAAAATAGGCTCAATCATTGGAATGCAGTGGAATGCTGGCGCTAACACGGAAAAGGGAGGGGTAAGTTTAAGTCGTGTTAGACCGCGAGCGAGGCTGGTCCGGCCATTCGCGGTTAATTCTACCTCATCGCCAGAAAAGACCGAGCTAGATCGGGCCATGATCAGCGAGTCAGGTACTGGTGTCTGGAAGCCAAGAACTGGGTAGAGTGGTATCCGTGGCTTAGGGCAAAGAAACATTGGAAGAATATTGCTGCGTGAGGGGTGTTATTCGGATTATCCAGAATGTTGTAGTATAACGGCCTTTTGCTGTTTCTTAGATGCCAACGGCACGGGAGTAAGTTGTTTTTTAATGTTTGCGTGAGTGTAAAAAGCTGGAGCAGTCCCGAAGCAAAATGGCGCTTTTTGTAAGTTTATTTGTAGGCAAAATTGGTGGAGAGCTTGGGTTATGGTGGTTGGTGAGAAGGTTAAGGCCCTTTTGAACGATGTGTTACAGCTTGGTGGGCGGGCAAATGCATGGAATGACCAAACTACTCTCTTGGGTAGCGTGCCGGAATTGGATTCCATGGCGGTGGTGAGTGTCATTACTGCCTTGGAGGAAGACTTCGGATTTACGATAGGCGATGACGAGATAAATGCAGATGTATTTTCAACCCTTGGCGCCCTTATTCATTTTGTAGAGAAGAAGCTTGCTGCTTGATGTCGAGTTGTCCTCGTTTTGAAGCATTTTTCTTACCTACAGATCTTGGCGTACGCTTTGCCATATTCCACCCTCCGTTAGGCTCTGTTACTCGAGGGGGAATCCTATATGTGCATCCCTTTGCGGAAGAAATGAATAAATCACGGCGAATGGCGGCTTTACAGTCAAGGGCATTCGCTGAGGCTGGATTTGCAGTACTGCAAATCGATTTTTATGGGTGCGGCGATTCCAGCGGGGATTTCGCTCAGGCGCGTTGGGATATATGGAAGCGCGACATTGCATCAGCCGCCATTTGGCTGAAGGAGCGAACTTCGGGGCCATTGCATCTCTGGGGGCTTCGGCTCGGAGGTATGCTTGCCTTAGATGTTTGGCGAGATCAACCCTCACAATTTATGTCTGCTCTCTTATGGCAGCCAGTTACGAGTGGAATGATTTTCATGACTCAGTTCTTGCGTTTGGCCGTTGCGGGGAATGCCTTGAGGGAGGGGGGGGGCAAAGGTGTGACGACGGATGATTTGCGCAAGAGCTTGATGTCTGGAAATTCGATTGAGGTGGCTGGTTACGAGTTGACCCCGGCATTGGTTAGTGCGATTGATGGCCTCAACTTAATCGATTTTGGAATTCCAGCAGCGCCAATACACTGGTTAGATGTTAAGAATGAGAGTTCGCTAACTGCGTCTACTGTTGCCCAGCGTGTGATAGCAGCGTGGCGGAATAGTGGTGCGCACGTCAATTATGAAGCCATTCAAGGCGATCCATTCTGGACTACCCAGGAAATCGTGGATGCTCCCAACCTGATCGCTGTTTCTACGGCTCGTTACGACGCTCACTAAGATTATGAATGTCGAAGAGCGAGCTGTTGTTTTCGCCTGTGGCGATCAAAGACTTGTGAGTATCGTCGCTATTCCTGAAAATTCTCTTGATCGTGGGGTGCTAATCGTCGTTGGCGGTCCACAGTATCGAGTGGGTAGTCATCGGCAGTTTCTGCTTCTATCTCGACAGCTGGCTGATGCTGGCGTTCCAGTATTGCGTTTTGATTATCGTGGCATGGGTGACAGTTCGGGAAATGGTCAAACCTTCGAGTTGGTCGAGGATGACATTAGGGCGGCGGTAGATGCGTTTTTCCGTGAAGCGCCCCAGATTAAATCGGTGGTAATTTGGGGGCTTTGTGATGCAGCCTCGGCTGCGCTTATGTACGCGCCACTCGATTCGCGTGTTGTCGGTCTTGTGCTTGCTAATCCTTGGGTGCGCACCCCTGATGGGCTTGCAAAAACGATGATGAAGCACTACTACGGAACTCGACTTCTACAGTGGGAGTTTTGGCGGAAACTTGTGACCGGAGAGGTGAATGTTTTATCTGCTCTGGGAGGGGTATTGAGAAATATTTTCGCCCGGTGCGCCCGAAAAAAAGAGAACTTGGACGCTACTCCGCCCTTCCCTGAGCGAATGGCGTTAGGGCTGAAAAGATTTTCGGGGCATGTGGTTTTTTTCTTATCCGGCCAGGATCTAACGGCGCAAGAATTCCTGGAAATGATTCAAAGATCGCCTCGTTGGCAGGATGCGTTAAAACGACCGCATATTGAATGGCGGCGCCTTGACGATGCGACTCACACATTTTCTCGCCGTGAATGGCGCGATAGAGTTGGTCACTGGACTATTGAATGGATCAGGTCGTGGTAAAAAGGATCTTGATGATCGCCTACCACTTCCCACCAGTGAAGGGGTCAAGCGGAATTCAGCGAACGCTACGGTTTGCCCAGTATTTGTCTGAGCATGGGTGGTCTCCTATAGTGCTGGCTCCGCATCCTCGCGCTTACTCGGTAACCTCAAATGAAGAAATGGGCGATGGTTTAAATGGGATTCATGTCTGCCGGGCTTTCGCGCTTGATACCGCTAAGCATCTGAGCATTGCCGGTCGTTATTCAAGGTTGGCTGCTCTCCCCGATCGATGGTCTAGTTGGCTATTGGGGGCGACGCCTGTCGGACTTAATTTGATCCGAAAATTTCGTCCCGATGTTATTTGGTCCACTTATCCGGTAGCAACCGCGCATCTTATTGGGCTTACACTGCATAAGCTTTCGGGCATCCCCTGGGTGGCCGATTTTCGCGATCCCATGGCGCAGGATGGATACCCTTCTGATCCCTTGACGTGGAAAACTTTTTCCTGGCTCGAAAAGAAGGTCGTCCGCCATGCTAACGCAGTCACCTTCACGACGCCCGGAGCGATGCGCGAGTATTCTCGTCGCTATCCTGATCGCGCGGATAAGTTTTCATTGATTGAGAATGGATATGATGAGGGAGCTTTTCTGGCTGCAGGAAACACTCCTGTCGGCAGTAGCCGCTTATCGCATGTTCCTTTTACCTTGGTGCATAGCGGTATTATTTATCCTAACGAGCGCGATCCTACTTGCTTGTTCGGGGCATTGGCGCGCTTGCTTAAGATAGGCGCTATTTCCTCACATACGCTACGCATCGTATTACGAGCGACCGGGCATGACGCATATATTCAGCGAATGATTGATCATGCCGGGATTCAGTCTGTTGTAACACTTGCTCCACCAGTACCTTATGCTGAGGCATTGAATGAAATGCTAAATGCAGATGGTCTCCTCATTCTTCAGGCCGCAAACTGCAACGATCAAATTCCCGCAAAGTTATACGAATACTTGCGTGCTGGTCGGCCAATATTGGGATTGACCGATCCAGAAGGGGATACAGGCAAGACCTTATTGGCGGCAGGCATAAACACGATTGCGCCGCTCGACTCAGAAGAGGCAATTGAGCGCGCGCTCATGACGTTTGTTGGCCTTTTGAAAGCAGGAGCCGCGCCTATTGCATCTGATGATGTAATTGCTGCGGCGTCTAGGCGCGGGAGAACCGCAGAATTTGCCCGGCTCTTGAATGCGATCGCAACGAAGTAATAAATTGAATGTAAGTAATAGTTGGGACAGGCACGTTTTGGAAAGGGTTGGGCGATGAAGCTGTTGTCGAATGGAATTGGAATGCTATTGATTTGCGCATTGGCTTGGCCGGCAACGCGTGCGTCTGCTGCCGGAGGATGTCCGTTTGACAGTCCAAGGGCAAGCTTCAATGTCGATTACACTAGCCAAGCAGATCGAGAAAAGTATCTTCCTATTGTTGAGAGGGCTCACTTTACGCCTAGAGTACGAAATCTGATTGGGGGGAGCTCGGGAGCTAAGCCCGGTCCTGACATAAATTATACGATTGATCATTTCCCTAATCATCATGACGCGCTTGATGCTGCTTCTCGCCTTTCCCTCAAAGACAAAACCACGAAACCTTTTGGCTTGCGTTGTACGGTCGATGGTTTTTTCGAACGAGCAGTCCAGTTTAAGCCAAGCGATGGAAGACTGCGGATGGTTTATGGAATGCATTTCTATCGCTTCAACAAACTCGAAAAAGCAATAGAGCAGTTCGAAGAGGCTGACAAGTTATCTCCAGGAGATCCTAACCTTGCTTACAATCTTGGGCTGATTTACGTTGACCTTAAGCAATACGATAAAGCGATGGCTTTTGCGGAGAAGGCATATACAAGTGGTTTTCCATTGGATGGACTGAAGAAAAAATTGAAGCAAGTGGGTAAGTGGGTAGAACCGAAACCGGTTGCACCACAGAATGAAGAAACTAAACCTAATAAGCCCATCGCCACTGAATCAAAGCCTAGTAAATCTAATTAATTGCCTGCGTATCAGAAAAATCGAATGATCGCGACATATTGTGTCGCCGCCGCATTAATACGCTACTTTTGCGCGCTCTTGTTACTTGGCTCTTTTTCCTTTTCCTTCGCTGCATCGGTTGTTGATCCCACAACTTATCTATCCGCCATTGCGAATGCCGAGCCGGGTTCGGTTATTAAACTGACGCCAGGTATTTATTACGACGGACTTCCCATCGTTGGACTACGCGGCGCCTCCACTCAGCCAATCGTGATTGAGGCTGCGAATCCCGCCCGTCCGCCTCGCTTGTTGGCTCGACCTAGAAAAAATACAGTTAGTATTGTTAATTCAAGCCACGTCCAAATTCGTAATCTGGTCCTTGATGGGCGCGGACTTCCCGTCGATGCCGTGAAGGCTGAGGGGCATTCTCGATTCGCCCATCACATCACTCTGGAGGGATTGAGAATTATCAATCATGGCGCTGACCAAGGAAATATTGGCATCTCCACCAAGTGTCCCGCGTGGGGATGGATAATTCGACGCAACGTTATTATTCGCGCCGGTACAGGAATGTATTTGGGCAACTCTGATGGCAGCGCGCCATTCTTCGATGGCGTTATCGAACACAATCTAATCTTTGACACGTTGGGCTATAACCTACAGATCAAGCATCAGCATGTTCGGTCGCCGGAAGCGGATTGGACGCCCGGACCTCACACAACCATCATTCGCCATAATGTATTCAGCAAGTACGGCAACGCTGCTCAGGGACAGGCGGCGCGACCGAACGTGCTCGTAGGCCATTTCCCAAAGGAAGCGCACGGCGTGAATGATCGTTATGTCGTTTACGGAAATTTCTTTTACGCGAATTCAACAGAGGCGTTGTTTCAAGGGGAGGGCAACATTGCGCTGTACGCTAATCTTTTTGTGAATCCATTTGGTGACGCCATCCATGTGCAGCCTCATAACGATGTGCCGAAGAATATCTGGCTATTTCATAACACCGTGATTGCAAGCAATGTAGGAATCCATCTTAGGGGCGACACAGAAAACTATCTAAGGGCGTTAGCGGGCAACGTTGTGTTTGCCGCCTCGCCAGAAGCGCCACGGCTGGAGGCGGACAACCTAATAGGCGAATATGCTCAGGCGAACGCGTATCTGAACAAGCCTTTCGCCTCTCCCGGACGCTTGAACCTCAAGATTAAATCCGATATCGCGGTGGCGAAGCCCGCCACGTGCGCATTTTTCGAGTTATTTCCCGACGCAGGTCGTGACTTTGAGGGAATTCCTTATAAAGCGTGTGGCGTCGGCGCTTATGAGAGAGGTTCTCGTCCGCCGAGGTGGAATCCAAATCTTGCGTTTAAACCCAATGTTCAACGTTAAAAGTTGGTCCGAAACGTTACTGCGCGACACTAGTTTCAATTTCTTACGTCGGCTGTACCATTCGTATGAAATGGCTCCTCTCTGAAATCCACTCTAGTGACAGTTTTCTGACACTTCCATATAGCCCCGGTAATGAACACCTCTAATAAATGGCCCGGCCAATCGCTGATCACCTTCCTGGCGATGGGGTATCTGGCATTCGTTGTTTACGGCAGTCTGGTTCCATTCGACTATCAGCCCGCGCTGGCTGCCGAGCGGCTTCTGCAGTTCCTGGATCAGACGCAATTTGAGTGGTATCGCCAGTCTCGAGCGGATGTGGTCACGAATGTTTTGCTTACGATGCCGTTGGCGTTTTTGTGGTGCGCCGTGCTCACGTCGGGTGGACGGCGCTGGGGATTCGCTGCGCCTTGCATCGTTTTTGTGGGAAGCCTTTGTGTCAGTTTTTTGGTGGAGTGGCTTCAGACCTATTATCCGCCTCGCGATCCTTCGCTGGTCGATGTTCTCGCTCAGACAGTTGGTTCGGCGCTAAGCATAATTTTATGGGCTACCCGGGGCGCGCGATTTCTTAACTGGATTGCGGGTATTCAATTACTCACTTCCATTCCCTCTATATCGGCGCGTCTACTGATCTTGTACGGCGTCGCCTTATTCGCCTACGGAATTTTCCCTCTTGACCTGACTTTAAGCGTTACCGATTTTTATAGAAAGTTGCGTGACGGTAAGGTTTTATTACTGCCCTTCTTGGAATGGCGGCATGTTAACGCGAAGCTTTTATATGGGTTTTTTACCGATATTGCTCTATGGATCCCGGTAGGCGTTCTCGCTCGCCTTTCCTTTAGGTGGCGTACATTGTCGATTGTTCTCGTCGGGACGTTAGCGGCGGCGATGTTGGAGTCGTTGCAGCTTTTTGTGTTGAGCCGGACGAGCGATATGACGCAGGTTGTCGCTGCATTTTTGGGTGTTGTGATTGGCGCTCAGTTAAGCAAGCGATTCGCTGACGCGCCGACTGCGCAGGCGCCCATGGCTCGCGGCAATTTGTCAGGCATCATCGCGCCGTTGCTGGTGGCGATGGGATGGTTTTTATTAATTTGCGCGGTATTTTGGTATCCCTACAATTTTCAAATTAGGCCGGATACGACGCTTGCGCGCACTTTCTTTTACGATCTACCGCTGGAATCATTGTTTTACCAAGGCGAACTAAGGGCGGTGACGGAGTTACTTCGCAAGACGCTTTTTTTCGCTCCACTAGGCGCTCTGCTTGCCTTTGCGGTTGCGCCTGTTCGAGCTATGTCTCCCCAATTTCCCGCTATGTTGTTAGCTTCGCTCGCCTTGTTTTTGGCGGCTGTGTGGGTGGAAGGCGGTAAATTCTTTTTGCCGGGAAAATACCCAGGCGGCACAAATGTCGCCATGGAGTTTTTTGGCGGATTGATGGGATATTGGGCTGCAACTGCAGGGGCTCGCTGGCGCGTTGGCGCTATCCACTCTGGTATGGTCACCGAGCCGGCAGTATTTCCGGCTTCGTCTTTGTCACAGAGAGGGACAGCGGGGGGGCGACCTGAAGTTAAGCCTAAGCCAATCTCAATTGCGCTGAAGCTCGCGTGCGCCATATTTCTAGCGGGTACGACATTGTGGGTGCTTACAAAGGTTCCACAGGTTCCTTACAACTTCCGTAATTTGCCCCACCCCTCGTACCGGTATCTTTCCATGTTGCTTGTCGCAGCGGCGCTTATATGGTCCGCTGGATTCCCCGCTTGGTTTGCGCGCCGGCTCGCGACCGACCCGCGCGCACTGGGTCGTTACCCGTTGTGGCTACTTATCTACGGGTTGGTCGCATGGATTTTGACGTTTGTCGCTGTTGAGCCGCTTCGGGCCTACAAGATCGTGGGTTCGCCGATTTTGCATTGGCCCTGGCACTTCGAGTGGCTATTACGTTTTCTGGCCCTGATGGGCGGAATAGGCGGATTCGCCGTACTAGGAAGCATCATCGGTGGCGATGGCAGATACTTCCGACAACGTTTCGCGCTCTGGCTAATCCATGCCATTTGGTTGTTGCCGTTGGTCTATTGGGCAGTGGTTATAGAGGCGGCAACGGACAATATTGTCGAGCTACTGGCCTGGAACGCAGGACCCGGCGCGGCCTTGCTGGCCGGCCTCGTAATCACAACGATATTTTTCGCTGCAACGCGCACTCATGGCGTCTTTTCCACCGCGTCCTCCGGCGCCCGTGCACGTTCGTTGGCTTGGGTGCTTGTATCTTTTCCGCTCGGCTATTGGCTTCTTCAGATGGCGACGGATCCGGTCGTTGTTAAGTACGACAAGGTTTTCTCGGGCATGCAGTTTATCCTCAGCTCAGACCGTGAGCATTACGCGCAAGGCGGTGCGTTGTTCGTGCGTTATCTGGTGTTCCATCTATTCTTCTTAATGGCTTCGGCGATAGCGCGTGCGTTATTTCTTGAGAGCCCTACGCGGAGTCCGTCCTCTAGATAAGACTAGCTCACTGTGCCGCGTCAGTGGCTGAAGCAAGCCCAGTTGCATGCGGACCGCATTTGACGGACGTTGATCCCTATCCTACCCTTCAAAGCAGGCGGTAACGACAGGACAC
>DATLHW010000547.1:0-3203 GCA_035539675.1 Burkholderiales bacterium
GCGACCCATTCGGTGGTGTTCGGCGGTTTCTCAGCCAAAAGTTTGCAAGAGCGGATTATCGATGCTGGCGCCGTTGCGGTGATCACGGCGGATGGACAATTTCGTGGCGGAAAAGAGATACCGCTAAAATCGGCCGTCGATGAAGCGTTCACGATGGGCGGGTGCGATGGCGTAAAGAACGTTATCGTTTACAAACGCACGGGCAGCGCAATTCCCATGCAAGCGCCGCGCGATAAATGGTGGCATGACGTGACTGAAGGGCAGCCGCAGGATTGCGCGCCGATCGCAGTGGATTCGGAACATCCGTTATTCATTCTTTATACCTCCGGCTCTACGGGCAAGCCCAAGGGCGTGCAACATTCCACGGGCGGCTATTTGCTGCAAGCCATTTTGACCATGAAGTGGACATTCGATTACAAGCCGACGGATGTGTTCTGGTGTACTGCCGATGTGGGCTGGGTTACTGGGCACACCTATATCGCGTACGGTCCTTTGGCGGTCGGCGCCACGGAGATTGTGTTCGAAGGCGTGCCCACTTATCCGGACGCTGGTCGCTTTTGGAAGACGATTCAGGATCATAAAGTCAGCGTTTTTTACACGGCGCCTACCGCGATTCGATCACTGATTAAAGCGGGTGGGGATTTACCGAAGAAGTACGATCTCTCCAGTTTGCGCCTGCTAGGCACCGTCGGTGAGCCGATTAACCCCGAGGCGTGGATGTGGTACTACAACACGGTCGGCAATGCTCGTTGTCCTATTGTTGATACGTGGTGGCAAACAGAAACAGGCGGACATCTGATTACCCCGCTTCCTGGCGTAACGCCGTTGAAGCCGGGTTCATGCACTTTGCCGCTTCCCGGCATCATGGCCGCCATCGTCGACGAAACGGGGCTGGATGTGGAAAAGGGCAAGGGGGGCATCTTGGTGATCAAGCGCCCATGGCCAAGCATGATTCGTACAATTTGGGGCGATCCGGAAAGGTATAAGACGAGTTATTACCCCGACGACTTCCAGGGTAAGTATTACCTCGCTGGCGACGGAGCGAGCCGCGATATGGATGGTTACTATCGCATCATGGGGCGAATCGACGATGTGCTCAATGTTTCGGGACATCGGTTAGGCACCATGGAAATCGAGTCGGCGTTGGTGGCTAACAGCAAGCTCGTTGCGGAAGCCGCCGTTGTGGGCAGGCCTGATGATCTAACTGGCGAGGCTGTCGTTGCATTTGTCGTGTTGAAGGGACCTCGACCTTTTGGCGATGAAGCCAAGAAGATCGCTCAAGAATTGCGCGATTGGGTCGGGAAGGAAATTGGCCCCATCGCCAAGCCCAAGGACATTCGTTTCGGCGACAATTTGCCGAAGACGCGGTCAGGCAAAATTATGCGACGACTACTCCGCTCAATTGCCAAGGGTGAGGAAATCACTCAAGATGTATCCACTCTTGAAAATCCCGGTATTCTCGAACAGCTTAAGCTACCGACTTGATTTTTGATGTTGTGGTTAGAGTAGGGAAGGGCGGCGCTGCCGCCCTGTTTTTTTGTGGGGGCGCCTATCCCAAGTTTGGAATGCGTTCCCCGTAGCTATTAATTTTTAATCATGCGCATCCTTACCCGATATCTCGCCCGTGAAGTCTCCCAAGTTACCGCCTTGGTGTTAATCGCCCTGGTGCTGCTCATGGGTTTTTTCGACCTCATTCATGAATTGGGCGATTTGGGCAAAGGTAGTTATCGCATGAGCGTCATTTTGCTTTACGTGCTGCTAAGCGCTCCGAGCAATGTATACAACCTTTTTCCTATCGCTGCGCTGATTGGAACGCTATTGGCGCTTTCTCGACTTGCCTCACACTCAGAGTTAACGGTGATGCGCGCTTCGGGACTTTCATTGAGTGGAATCGCAAGAGCATTAATGGTTGTGGGTTTAGGATTTGTCACGCTGACTTTGATATTCGGTGAATTTGTCACGCCTGCTGCGGAACGCTATGCGCAGGAAATGAAAGTTCGGGCGACCGAATCTTTAATAGGTCAGGAATTTCGCTCTGGCATTTGGGTGAAGGATGAACGCAGTTTTGTAAATGTTAAGGAAGTACACTTGGACGGCGCCAATGCGCAACTGGTGGACGTGAAGGTGTATGAATTTGACGGCGCTAACAGGCTAAAAACCATTAGCTTGGCGAAAAAAGGTTTTTATGTGGGCGAGAATCATTGGCGGCTGGAAAACGTGCAGCAGACTGTTTTTTCCGACGCAGCCACGACGCTTAACCAATTACCCCAGCTGACGTGGATATCCGTTCTGAAGCCGGATATTCTATCGGTGCTACTGGTTGTCCCGGAGCAGATGTCGGCAGCCAATCTTTATACGTATATTCAACACCTGAAGGACAATGCGCAGAAATCCACCCGTTATGAAATCGCGATGTGGACAAAATTCGTCTATCCGACAGCGGTGCTGGTAATGATGTTGCTGGCAGTGCCTTTTAGCGTGTCTCAACAACGGGCAGGTGGCGTTGGCAAGAAGCTCTTCATCGGAATCTTAATCGGCTTGGCGTTTAATCTCGTTAACCGCCTTTTCTCCAGTCTTGGCCAATTGCATAGCATTTCTCCGTTTATCAGCGCTTGGCTGCCGACCTTGACCTTCCTGATTGTCGCAATCGTTATGCTGGTATGGACAGAGCGACGAACTTCGGGCGCGCCTTTTTCGTTACTAGGCAGCAAGACTGCTTAGTTTTTCGAAATCAATCGAGTTCCCGCAAGCCTGTCATGGAGTAGTAAATTTTCTTTATCGAATAGCGCCCAAAGAATCCCTAAACCAGCGAGACAGAGCCACGCAAGGCAATAACGCAACAATGCCTTGTTGTATGTGATCTCCTCGCCGTCCTTTCCAACAATTTGAAGCCGCCAAGTTTTCATCGCGAGCGTTCGTCTTCCTCGGCTCCAAAACCAGGTGAAGTAGTAGGCCATAATCGTGAAAACATAAATCTGGAAAATCGGGCGTAAGGGACCGGAGCCGTCGAAACGCGTCAATGCGGAAAATAGGAACGACGCAATAAAAACAATGGCGATCAAAAGCAACGCTTCGTAGAGCATGCAAGCTAAACGGCGCAAAAGGCTGGGATATCCCTGGGGAGCAACTGGCATATACGGCAGGGTGAGACGGCTTGTCATTTTTAGGGAATAGAACTGCGGTAAAACGGTTTTGTAGATGAG
>DATLHW010000548.1:0-1713 GCA_035539675.1 Burkholderiales bacterium
GGCATGGATAGCAGACCATTGATCGCCGCACAGGCGCCGATTCCGCGTTTATCCAAACCCGCGACCTGATCGGCCATCAACGCCACCAACGGCGAGATCACCACGGTCAGCGCGCCAGTCTTGTCGTAACGGGATAGCGCGGGAATCTGGTAACACAATGACTTGCCCGTGCCGGTGGGAAGTATCCCCAACACATGTTCGCCGCGCATCACCGCTTCGACAATCGCCTGCTGCAAGGGTCGGCCATCCTCGGCGGCTGGTTCAGGGCGAAACTGGTTAAAACCGAACCAACGCGCCAACTCTTTATGCGCGTCGTGCCGCTCGCGACACCAACCGCAGGCAGGGTCATCGCATGCCTTGTCCCGCAGACGCCTCACTAAGGCTCCGGCTGCGGGAAACTGATGACGCACCCAGGGCGGCATGACGGAATTGCCGCCGGAGACTGAAAGCCAAGCCAACGTATAGGCAAGCGGCCAGCCATGTTTCTGTGGGGCGGTCAAAATTTCCTGAGCGCAAGTTTGGCAAGACCGATCTTTCAAAAGTTGTCGGATCGTTTCGGCTGCTTCTATTGCTGTGGGGCGAGGCTTACGCCGCAGGGTCATGAAGAAGGCATTGAGACCGGACGCTACGCTGTCAATTGTTGTCAGCCAATGCCATGCAAGCAGAAGCGCCGCGTTCGCGTTATCGCGAAAAGCGGCGCTCTGATCACGGAATAAATCCAGCGTCAGTTGCGCATCAAGCAATGGATCATTCAACCGCCCTCGCTTCAATTGACCGTCTTGATAATGTTTGACGAGGTGGTGATAAGGGTTCCGGGGAAACGCCAACGGATTAAGCTGTAACGTGTCCACCACTGGAAGTTTGAGCAACCGCAAATCAGGCTTCGCCGCAACCAAATGCGGCTTATCGAAAGCCGTTATGTTATGCCCCAGAAGAAACGCGGCGCCATCCGCAAGGTCGTCCAGCCTGGAAAGCGCCGACGAAAAATTCACCCCGTCTTTGGGAAAGACAAGGCTTTCTTTTGTATCGCCGCGCACAGCGCCGAAATGATGAATTTGGGCGTCTTGCACACTAACTTCCAGATCGAGAGATAAACAACGTGGCGCGAAACTGCCTGTCTCAGGCGACTCCTCGGCCGGGTTCATTTCTTCTTGGCGTCCTTATTGGGTTAGCACGCATGCGTATAGCGCGAGATAAGGGAGTTAATTCCTGACGTAACGAACTTTACTACTTCTATCCAGAAATACGAAAGAAGGAAATAAAAGCCGCCTATTCCATACCGCATGCAAAACAATACTTTGTCGGCTGTCGCTCGTCGTACTCTTTGTACTGTCTGTGCTCCGCCTTCGCGTCTTGTTTTGAATGCAGCATGAAATTAGGATCTCGCACGCGGAATAACCTCACGCAAAAAACCCATGTAAAAACCACTGCCCTTCCCGCCGCCAATCGCGATAAATCCACACCGTCTGTCCTTCCGGATTCCTCGCTATGTAGTAGTCGCGGCAAACATCTCCAGCATCCCACCACCCCGCTTCGATACGCTCCGGGCCATCCACCAAAATCCACGCTTCGCCGCCCCTTTCCAAACATTGCGGCTCGGTGAGAAACCAAATGGGACGAGGCGCATCCGGCGATTGATTAGCCAACTTGCCGGCCACTTCATTCGTCCACGCGCGTTCAGGCCGATAATCCGCCTGCGCTTGAAGCGTTAGA
>DATLHW010000549.1:0-4659 GCA_035539675.1 Burkholderiales bacterium
AACGACGTTAGTGAGACGCGTTGCCTCTTGAGGAAAATATTGTGACAGAGCCTATTCGTAATTTGTCAGTATCGGGATTCCGAGCATTTACCGATTTGAGCGTTGGCCCATTCGGCCATGTCAATTTGATCACAGGCAAGAACAACGCGGGAAAGTCGTCCTTGCTGGAAGCTATACGAATTCTTGTTACTGAAGGTTCTCCTAAGACTTTCCATGACATATTGAATTACAGAGAGGAGTCGGAACTAAGACCCGCCTCGGAGACCGAGCGGCTTTATTCGCCTAATGATTTTTCTCCTTTCTGTAGTCTTTTTTCGGGTTTTCCCAATCTGGCAGGGTGTGCCCAAGGCTTTACTATCTCTGCACATAACGAGCAGACATCTGCTTTGACCGTCCGTGTAGGGTGGTTTGTTGATAAATTTGATCCAGAGCGTCGATCGGTAAGCTTCGAGCGTGTTCAGCTTGATATGTTTGGTGATATGGATGGATTTCCGGCGTTGGATATCGAGTCTTCGGGACGCCAGCGGACTGTTCCAATCAGTCGTATTCGCTCCCGAGCCCGGATACTCGAAGAGTTAGGCGAGCGTTTTGCAATGCCCTGTGTTCCCCTTGACCCCTTCAGCTCAAGATCAACATCGCAGCTTGCAGCGTTTTGGGACAAGATCGCCTTAACCGATTCCGAAAAGGAAGTCGTCAGCGCCCTTAAAATCATTTCGGATGATATTGAGGCAGTATCCATGATCGGTGGCAATGAGGATGGTCCTCGTCGTCGGACGGCGATTGTCCGTAGCAGCCGCTATCCTTCGCCAATTCCGCTGAGGTCCTTCGGAGACGGTGTAAACCGACTCTTTGGGATTATCCTTTCGCTGTGTAACGCTAAGGGCGGCGTTCTATTGGTCGATGAAATCGAGAATGGCCTGCATCATTCAGTTCTTACCGACATATGGAAGGTTATTTTTAGGCTTGCTCGTGATTTGCAGGTGCAAGTGTTTGCAACATCTCATAGCTGGGATTGCATTAAGGCTTTTCAGATGGCGGCTGCCGAGAGCCCAGAGAACGGCGTACTTGTACGATTAACCAGGAAAGGCGAGAAGATTATCCCAACTGTGTTCGGGGAAGAAGAACTGTACATCGCGACTCGCGATCAGATTGAGTTGCGCTAACTGATATGATCGGCAGGCGCATACTGTTAGTTGAAGGCCTCGACGATAAATGCGTCTTTTACAGCATTTTTAACGAACGGCAGATTTGCGGGCGTGATGATGTTGATATTAAGGTAGAGGAAAATAAGCAGACTCTTTTAAAGAATCTTCCGGTGCATTTGAAAGGGAGCAACATCGAAGCTCTTGGTGTTGTTCTGGATGCGGATGCTGATCTTGAGAATAGCTGGTTATCAATTTATGACAGACTTATTCGCGCGGGTTACGAAGGGGTGCCCACCGAACCGTTTCCTTCCGGTACTGTTATAAGTGCCCCTGAGAATTCTCTCCTGCCTCGGGTAGGGATCTGGCTAATGCCCAATAATCAAACAACAGGAATTCTGGAAGATTTTCTCAGGTTGCTGGTTCCGCAACCGAATATGTTGTTTACGCACGCGGAACGCTCGATCGATTCCATCCCTCAAGAATTGCGGCTCTTTTCAGAAGTGGCCAAGCCGAAGGTTTTGATCCATACCTGGTTGGCTTGGCAAAGGAAGCCGGGTAAACCGCTGGGGCTCTCTATCACTGCACGATTCCTCGACCCAACCCTTCCTGCCGCAGATGACTTAGTTAGCTGGCTGAAACGAGTTTTCTTTCCCGACAATCCATAAAGCAATCGATACCCAAAATGGCAATGCACTACATCTCCACCCGTGGCGGCATGGAGCCGCTGCCTTTCTGCGACATCGTCCTCGGCGGCCTGGCCCCCGATGGCGGGCTGGCGCTTCCTGAATCTTATCCGCGGTTATCCAGCGCTGACCTGGACGCCATGCGGCCGCTTGGTTACCGCGAGCTTGCCTTCGAGATCCTGCGCCGATTCGCGACCGATATTCCCGAGGCCGATCTCAAGGCGCTTATCGCCAAGACTTACACGAAGGAAATCTTCGGCTCCGAAGACATCACGCCGATCAAAACGCTCGAGCCCGATCTGCATTTGCTGGCGTTGTCCAACGGTCCCACATTGGCCTTCAAGGACGTCGCCATGCAGTTTCTCGGCAACTTGTTCGAGTACGTGTTGGCCGCGCGCGGCGAGGAATTGAATATCCTTGGCGCCACGTCGGGCGACACAGGTTCGGCGGCCGAGTACGCCATGCGTGGAAAGAAGGGTATTCGCGTATTCATGCTTTCGCCTTACGGCAAGATGAGCGCATTTCAGACGGCGCAGATGTTTTCGCTCCAGGATCCGAACATCTTCAACATCGCCGTGCATGGCGTGTTCGACGATTGCCAGGATATGGTGAAAGGCGTCAGCAACGACTTGGCGTTCAAGGCGCAGCATCGCATAGGCACAGTGAACTCCATCAATTGGGCGCGGCTATTGGCGCAGGTGGTGTATTACTTCAAGGGTTATTTCGCAGTCACGTCATCCAATAGCCAGCAGGTTTCCTTCTCGGTTCCGTCAGGGAATTTCGGCAACGTTTGCGCCGGTCACGTGGCGCGCATGATGGGCCTGCCGATCAAGCGGCTCATCGTGGCGACGAACGAGAACGACGTATTGGACGAATTCTTCGACACGGGCGTTTATCGCGTGCGCCCATCGGATCAAGTGTTTCACACCAGCAGTCCATCCATGGATATTTCAAAGGCTTCCAACTTCGAACGTTTTATATTCGATCTGGTGGGCCGCGATCCGATCATGGTGAAAAATCTATGGCGGCAAGTGGAGGAAACCGGCGCATTCGATCTGACGGTGACGCCTTACTTCGATCGTATTTCCGATTTCGGTTTTGTCGGCGGCAGCAGCACGCATCAACATCGTTTGAATACGATCCGGCAGGTGTGGGAGAAATATCAGGTCATGATCGACACGCACACCGCCGATGGACTGAAAGTAGGGCTGGAGCATCGCGAACCCGGCGTGCCGCTCGTTTGTCTTGAAACGGCGCTGCCGGTGAAGTTCGAATCGACGATACGGGAGGCGTTGAATCGTGACCCAGAGCGTCCCGCAGCTTATAAGGATATCGAGAAGTTGCCGCAGCGGTCCGATGTCATGGATGCGGATGTTTCTGCGATTAAGGCGTATATCGCGGAGAGAACGGGAGCGTGATGGCGATCAATAGAAAATATTGAGCCGGTGCGTATGTAGGAGCGAGCTTGCTCGCGATTGTCAGCGTGGCCCCGGACGCAATCGCGCAAGCTTTGTGCTATTTGTTATCCCGCGTCACCGAATTACAGCGCCGCATTGCTCTGCAATACGTTGTGCGAGCTTAAGGAAATCTCCGTAGGCGGCAGTCACTGCCGCACTATGGGCGCCGATGGCTCCATCTGCTGGCTTGAGCAGAAATACTGGCTTGCGCGCCTCCATAGCCATTGGCATGAGGCTGCGATAGTGCTTGAGCGTCGCAAGGCAATACGGGTCGTCTGCCGCATTGGGCGCTCCAGCGGAGGGTTCATCCAGAACTGACTCCCGGTAAGTAGTCGGGAAGCGCTCGATCCAGCGCAAATAGGCTTTGGGTGGCCGATTTTCTCGCATCCCGTGTTGCATGACGACGTAACCCAACGGTTCAATCTGGCCTTGAGGGAGTTCAATCGCTGGGTCCGGGCTTTTAGGGATTAGTTCCTTCCAACTTGCTCGCCAACGCCTAAGTGATGGTCCAAGGTTGCGTAGCCCTTGTAGGGAGAACAGGTCAGGTCCCAGCGGGATTACTACTTTCTCGCTTGCAATCAGCGCCGCGCGGTTGATTGCGCCAAGGTTTGGTCCTACATCCACCAGTACCCACTCAGCTCCGAGTTTTGTCGCTGCTGCGTGCATTCCGCGATAGAAGGCCGTCATGACGCGAAATGCCGACTCATCTCTGTTATGACAATCGGGCCAGGCAGAAGACAGTTTGTCCTCGAATGTAGAGAGAGCAAGATCTCCAACTACGAGTCCTAGTCGCGGCGTAATCGATTCAATATGCGGTGTAATGACGTCGCCAATACCACGGATGATCGGCCGTACCGAGCCAAATATAGTTTGGTTATGCTCACCATTCGGCCACAAACCTTCCAGCTTTTCTTCGGGGAGAAACATACTGGTCAAGTTGGCCTGCGGATCGAGGTCTACCGCAAGCACTGTTTGTCCACGTTCCGCGATCATGCAGGCCAGATGATAGACAAGCGTTGTTTTCCCCACCCCGCCTTTATTGTTGAAGAAGGCGACAATTCTCATGGTCGTTTCCTAAGCGTGGCTAACACGAATCCTGCATCGAACCGGAACTCCGCAGGGGGACTCTGGTTCCTTACTAGCGCTTCCTGTGCACGGATCACTCCGCGGCCATAGCGATTGACGTAGTCGAGCGCTTTTAAGGCTTCGGCGATCACTGGATTGCGATAGCTTGTTTGCTGAGGGAAGTTTTGCGAGGAAGCCTCTCCATACAAGCTCCCAGGGCTTTGGATTTCAAGTCGATCATCGAGCCATGTGATTCGGATTGGGGCGGTCGAAGCATAGTCGCGATGCATAACCGCGTTTAGAAGAAGT
>DATLHW010000550.1:0-18246 GCA_035539675.1 Burkholderiales bacterium
AGGCTATTCGCAGTGGTTCGTCGTTGCGATCCGATGGTTGATGGCGTGATTGCCGATGTGGTTATTCAAGATGAAGTAGGTCGTGAGGCGGCGTATTTTGGCGGTTTACGTTTGCAACGTTTAGTGCCGGCGGAGGCCCGCCAGATCCAGTGGATTCCGAGTTGGAAGTCATCCAAGAGTTCGGGCTCGCCAGCGCCGGGCCGTTGCTTGGTAGTGGGCGCCACAAGAACGGTGGCCCCGGTGGCTGCTGCGTTAGCCGAGTTGGACCAAATCGCCATCACGATCAATTGGGATGAAGAGGCCCAAGGCGAATCGGAAAGCGATTCACTTCCCCCGAATAGCAAGCCCTCGTGGCCTACGTTGGACCACCACATGACGGAGGGGGGCGGGGCGATTGATACAGTCGTCTATGTCGTTCCGACATTCGCTCATTTAGACCCAGCGCAACGGTACTTACGACAGGGGCGTTGCCTGGTTTCGTTATCCCGGTTGGCGCTTATCGGATTGGGGCAGGTATCTCGGCTGATTCTTATCTCGGATGGATCTCCCGCCAATGAATTTACGCCGGCGCTTGCGTATGGGCGCGCTCTGTATTCGGAGTTCAAGGATTTGCAGGTAGTGCATGTCTCGAGCACTGATAAGTTGACGTCGATGTCAGCGTCCTCGCTTTACACGTTAATGAGAACATCGCTAGCCACCACTACAACGACAGAATATCGGCTTCACGGTGAAAACTTGTCGGTGCGGACGCTAGAGCCGCAAGCGGATTCATCAACCAAGTTTTCACCACGAGCAGGGGTGACTTATCTAATTACGGGCGGTTTAGGAGCTCTTGGAAGTATGCTGGTTCGGGAGCTTGTCGCTCGCGGCGCCGATCATGTCATGTTATGTGGCCGTTCCGCGCCTGATTCAACTGCGATTACTTCGTTGAACACCGAGGGCGTTCGTATTGGTTATTGCCAAGCGGACGTAACAGACATCTCTGAGGTGAATGACATGCTGATGGAGATAGATCGAGGCTGGCCGCCGTTGGCTGGCGTTTTCCATTCAGCTGGTCTCACCGATGATGCGGTCCTGACATCGTTGGATTGGAGTCGTTATGCGCGTGTTCTGGCGCCGAAAGTGCAAGGCGCATGGAATTTGCATACGGCGACTAAAGATCGAGCGTTGGAAGTTTTTGTGCTTTTCTCATCGATGGCGTCTTTAATTGGGTCGGCTGGGCAGGCGAACTACGCGATGGCCAATGGCTTCCTGGACGCACTTGCCGAGCATCGACAGCGACATGGGTTGCCGGTTCTTACCATCAATTGGGGCCCCTGGAGCGGCGACGGCATGGCGGCCGACTATGGCGATCACTTTGCTCGTATGGGGGTGCACTTACTCGAGCCTCAAGTGGCGATGGAGCAATTGTTCCACGCTCTAGCGCAAGATTCGCCACAGCTGTTAATCGCCGATGTGAAATGGCCGCAGTTTCTATCTCAACGGGGAACGAGAGTGGCGGACCAGCTGCTTGCGTCATTCGCGTCGCAAGCGGAGCCCCCTGCACAGGCTACGCCGCTGTTGGATGTGGTGGAGTTGGCTAAATTGCCGCCAAAGGATGCTAAAGGCGCGATTTTCGATGCGCTATTCCAGCGTACAGTGCGCATCTTGAGAATTCCGGCCACCCAGCAAACTTCATTTTGGAAACGCTTTGCCCATGCTCGCCTCAATCAACTCGGTTTTGATTCTTTGATGGCCTTGGAGTTGCGCAATCAGCTCATTGCCGATCTAGGCGTCCAGGTTCCGGTGCGGCATTTCGTGGGGGGATCCACTGCGGTGGCGGTGGTTGAGCTAATCTTTGAGCAGGCAGTGCTTAAGGCGTTAGTAAGCAATGATGGAGATTTGAGCATTGCTGGGGAAAGAGAAGAAATAACGATATGAGCATCCAAAAGCTACTCTCGGACCTCACTGAATTCGGCATCAAACTTGCGTTACGTGACAATAATCAGCTATCGGTTAGCGCGCCCAAAGGAATGTTGACGGATGAGGTGATGACTCGCATTCGTGAGCGCAAGGCGGACCTTATAGAGCGACTAAAACAAAATAAGGAAGCGGTATTGCCGCAGGCGCTTCCCGTCATCGCGCCTGACCCGACCAACTTGTACGAACCGTTTCCACTCGGAGATTTGCAGACAGCCTTTCTTATGGGCGATGGCGAGGACATGGAGTACCACGTGCGCCCGCACTATTATCTCGAGGATGAGTTTGTTGGACTGGACCCGGAACGTTTTGAATGGGCATTGAACGAGGCGCTCTATAGACAACGGGCGAATCTTGTCGTCGTAACTGATGACGCGCAGTTGCAGACAGTGCGGCATTTCACGCCAGTGAAGGTCGAGGTGCAGGATTTGCGTGGTTTGCCTGACGTTGAAGTTACGCGGGTATTGCAGAAAACACGCGAGGCAATGTCTCGGCAAGTCCTTCCGCTTGATCGATGGCCGTGGATTCAATGTAGCCTGAGTTTGTATGAGAAAGATAAGGTCCGACTACATTACAACAATAATAATTTTTTTAGCGATGGGTGGGGGACAAAGAAGTTGCTCGGCGACGTGCTGCATTACGTTGAGCGCCCCGATGCTCCGCTTCCGCCCATTACCTTAAGTTATCGCGACTGTATTCTGGGGCTTGCCAAACTAGAGGAGTCGTGGCAAGGAGAGGCATCAAAGCGTTATTGGTTGGATCGGCTTCCAACGATGCCTGGGCCTCCATCAGTTCCCCTTAAAGCCGGCGTCAATCCGCGCCAACGATCACGTCTCGTGCGACGGGAGAAGGTGGTCCCTCCACATGTTTGGAAGGCTTTCAAGGAGGCGGCGGGGCACTATGAGTTGACCCCGACCAATGCGCTTTTTGCTATCTACTCGGAAGTATTGGCGTCATGGAGCGGTTCTCGTCATTTTCTGTTGAATAACATGGTGACTCACCGCCTTCCCATTCATCCGGAAGTAAAGGACATCATCGGAAATTTTGCATCTTTGTATCCGCTTGAGGTCGATTGGCGAGAGCAAAAGCCTTTCTACGAACGCGCGCGCAAGTTACAAGAGCAAATTACTACGGACTTGCAGAACGTGTACTGGAGCGGCGTAAAAGTTTTGCAGGCGCTTAATCAATTTTGGAAGACGCCTGGGCGGGCTGCCTGTCCGTTTGTTGTCGGCAGCGGTTTATTCATGAATCCGCTCGAAAAGCCCCAAGTGGGGAATTTGGAGACGCCGCAAGTATTGCTCGATAATCAGTTTTGGGAATTGGGCGACGGTGGGCTCTGGATTGTTTGGGACTTAATCGAGCAATGTTTCCCGGATGGGATGATTGATGCGATGTGGGATGCGCATTACTCGCTGCTGAAACGTTTGGCGGAGAACCGCAGTGCATGGCGAGAAGTAAATATCGATTTGCTCCCGTCCAATCAGCACAGCGTGCGCGCGCTAGCGAACAATACGGGTAGTATGTTGCCCCGCGAATTGCTTCATCATGGTTTACGTCGAAGCGCCGAGCGATTCCCCGATAGGCTTGCGGTAATCTCTGCGACTGGGAGTCTCACGTTTTCTCAAATGAGCGTTTGTGCAAATCAGTTGGCGCATTGGCTGCATTCAGAGGGGGCGGAGCCGGGAGAAGCGATTGCAGTAATCCTAGATAAAGGCTGGGAACAGGTTGCGGCAGTGTTTGGAATTCTCAATAGCGGCGGCGTATACGTACCGCTGGACCCAGCTTGGCCTGAGGCGCGCATCCAAGTTCTTCTGGAGCAGATTCAAGCGAAAAGGGTGCTAACGTCCAGCTCCATAACGTCGACATTGAATTTGTCGCCAGACATACAAGCCTTATGCCTCGACAATGAAGAATGGCGGCAGTATTCGGATTCTCCTCTCCCACCCTTACGACAACCCAAGGATCTCGCCTATATCATTTTTACTTCCGGCTCCACAGGTGCGCCAAAGGGTGTAATGATAAGCCACCAGGGGGCACTGAATACCATTGTCGATATCAATGGCAGATTCGGTATTTCAGAAGACGATGTATTGCTTGGCGTATCCGCTCTTTATTTTGATTTGTCAGTGTATGATTTGTTCGGCTCTGCTGCGGTGGGGGCGACGCTTGTTTTGCCTCCTGTTAGCGATTCGCCGAATCCCGCCGCATGGATCGACTGTATCAATGTCCATAATGTGACAGCATGGAATTCGGCGCCTGCGCTGATGCAGTTACTGTTGGATGCGGCGCAAACAGCTGGCGTCTCGTTGCCCTCGCTACGCACTGTCATGCTAAGCGGTGATTGGATACCAGTCCCGATGCCGAGGCAAATTAAAGAGACGGCGTCTAATGCCACAGTCATCAGCTTGGGTGGCGCCACGGAAGCCTCGATCTGGTCAATTTACTACCCAATTAATGACTATGACCCTGCTTGGACTAGCATTCCTTATGGTCGTCCGCTGGCGAATCAAAGTTGGCGGATCTTGCATGACGACTGGCGCGATGCTCCGGATTGGGTCCCAGGTAACCTCTATATCGGTGGCGATGGCTTGGCGATTGGCTATTGGAGGGATGAAGAAAAGACTGCGAATGCCTTCGTATCTCATCCAATAACCGGGGAGCGTCTTTATCGCACAGGCGATTTGGGGCGTTACTTGCCGGATGGAAATATCGAATTTCTCGGCCGCGCTGATTTTCAAGTAAAGATTCAAGGTTACCGCGTTGAACTAGGCGAGATTGAAGCGGTGCTGTCCCAACATCCCGAAGTTATTGCGGCCGCGGCGATAATGAGCGCGACTCCAATTGGAAAGCAACTAATCGCTTTCGCTGTTCCTTCGTCGGGAAGAACGCCCAAAAGCGAAGATCTAATGAGCTTTCTGCGCGCCAAGCTTCCAGCGTATATGGCGCCAGCGCACATTACCCTCCTTGAGCGGCTGCCGTTGACTTCAAACGGAAAGGTGGATCGCGTGGCGCTGGCGAAGCTGGGGCTTTACGGAAAGGAGAAGCGCCAATTTGTGGCGCCGCGCACTGAAATCGAGAAGAAGCTCGCGTCGATTTGGGAGCAAGTGCTGGCTGTCCAACCGATCGGAATCTACGACGACTTTTTTGAGCTGGGAGGGCAGTCATTTGTAGCTGTTCGTATGATGACGCGCATCGCGCACGAGTATGGCCAACGTTTGCCCCTTAGTGTGTTACTGCAGGATCGCACCATTGAAGCTCTAGCGCGGACATTGGAAAAACGAGAATTGTGGTCGCCGCTTGTGCCGTTGCGCTTAACAGGGGCGGGCAGCGCTTGTTTCTTCGTTCATCCCGCCGGTGGCAATGTGCTTTGCTATCGCTTGCTCGCGGAGCGGTTGGGACGGCCGTTTTACGGGCTCCAAGCGCCTGGACTTTTCGGTGAAGGATTGTCTTTCTCGACCATTGAAGAGTTGGCTGCGCTTTACGTTAAAGAGATTCGGAAGGCGCAATCGAAAGGCCCATACTTTTTGGGCGGATGGTCATCGGGAGGCATGATCGCTTTCGAGATTGCGCGGCAGCTGGAGGGGATGGGAGAGCATGTCCAACACGTTGCCTTAATTGACACGCCGGCGCCGTTGCATCACGCGCCGATTGATAGGCGCGCATTGCTGTATTGGTTCCTTGAGGATCTCAATATTGGCTTCGATTCCACGCTCGCGCTTGAGAGCGAAGTTGCTGCGGAGGGTGATCGATCTCCCGTCGAGATAATAGATCTCATGTGTAAACATCAGGGAATCGCACATAACCTCGAGTTGTTGCAGCTTGGGCATGTATTCTCGGTATTTTCTTCTATTGTTCTGGCTGGGCGTGAATATCGTCCACCCATGATAAAGGCGAACCTCAGCGTGCTGCGCGCCAATGAGGGACGAGTGAGCGAATTTGCTGATCATCCGGCGCACGAAGAGGCTGATTGGGGCTGGGCGAAGTTTACTCAAGGCGAAGTCTATTGTGCACAGACTCCCGGCGCTCACCATACTCTGTTGGATGAAAAGAATATTGATGCGTTGGTCGCGGTTCTGAAAAAATCCTACGGTTAGGCGTTACGAAGAAATCCGCGTTTTCCTTATGATCGAGTTTTTGCAACTACAGGCTCTAGTGGTCTGCTTGCTAAATACTGGAACTGACAAAATTGATGGATTTTTTTGCATGGCTAGGCGCGAGGAGGCGTCATAGCTGACACTATGGCAACGACGAGCAACGACGCCATGCAAAAAAAGACGCGATTTTAGGTTTCAGTATTTAGCAAGCAGACCACTAGATCCATTTATTAAATAAGTCCAACCTGCGATTATCCAGCTTACGCGGATTCAGCTGGCATGATGTTTGTGCAGAATAAGGGATAACGTAGTAACGAATTTGTTTCATGAAGTAAGGGGGAGGGGTAGTGAAAGCTGTAGAGCAGTTGCTTCTTGACTTAAACAATTTAGGCATCAAGCTTTGGCTTGATGGAGACCGTCTCGGCGTCAATGCTCCAAAGGGCGTCCTAACTGAGGAGTTGCGTGTCGCGTTAGCCCAGCATAAAGAGCATCTGCTTTTTATGTTGCGGGAAATGGCGCAAGAGCAACGAATGGTTGAGCTTGTCCCGCCCCAGCCGCAAGCTCGTTTCGATCCGTTCCCACTGATGGATGTCCAGCATGCCTATTGGATAGGCCGAAAATCACTGGTTGAGTCTGGGGGTGTGTCGACTCATCTTTACCTCGAATTGGAGCGTGTCGGTTTAGATGTTGAGCGTTTGAACGCAAGCTTGCAAAAAGTCATTGATAGACACGATATGCTGCGTGCAATTATTCAATCGGACGGTCAGCAGCGGATCTTAAAGGATGTGCCGCCTTACCGCATCGAGGTTGAAGATCTGAGCATGCAGTCCGCGAGCAAACAGGATGCGGCGATCGAGCGCACACGCCAGCGGATGTCTCATCAGGTGTTGCCATGTGAGCGCTGGCCGTTATTTGAGTTCTTCGTCAGTTTGTTGGACGGTGGTAGGGTTCGTCTGCATTGCAGTCTGGATATGTTGATACTGGATGCGTCGAGCATGTTTTTGCTTTTCAGCGAGTGGAAGCGGTATTACGATGATTCAACTTATTCTCCTCGACCAATTGAATTCACGTACCGGGACTACGCGCTCGCAGAGCAGGCGCTGCAAGAGGGGGAGCTTTTTCAGCGTTCCGAGAAATATTGGCTTGATCGCCTTGACGCTCTGCTTCCCCCGCCGGATCTACCCCTCGCGACACAGCCGGAACAATTAGGTAGTTCGCGTTTCACACGCCGCCGCGGTTGCGTCGCTCGGCCGCGTTGGGAGGCGTTGAAAAGGAAGGCTCAAGTCGCAGGATTGACTCCATCGGCCTTGCTGGCGGCGGCATTCGGAGAGGTGTTGCGCTTATGGTCGAAGGAACCTGATTTCACCCTCAACGTCACTCTGTTTCAGCGACTGCCTTTTCATCCTCAGGTGAGTCAGATTATCGGCGATTTCACGTCGGTTAATTTGTTGTCCATGCCTGCTTTTCCTGGGGAATCGTTTGTTGCGCGAGCGAGTCGCCTTCAGGTTCAGCTTTCACAGGATTTGGAACATCTTCATTACAACGGCGTACGCGTACTTCGGGAAAGGGCGCGCCGATTGGGTAGCGGTTTGCGAGCGGCGATGCCTATTGTTTTCACCAGCGCGCTTGGTATCGGCTCACAAGGACACGACGCAGGAGTCTTCCGGTTCTTCGGTGACTATGTGTACGGCGTTAGCCAAACTCCTCAAGTATGGCTTGATCACCAGGTGGCGGAGCAAGATGGGGAATTGATTTTTAATTGGGATGTTGTAGAAGGGCTTTTCCCGGCAGGCATGATCGACGACATGTTTGAATCGTTTTCCAAGGTGCTTGAAGAGCTTGTGGACGATGAGGCGCTATGGAATCGAACTGAGTGTGTAGCGAAATTGCCGGGTTGGCAGTTGAGAGAGTTAGCGGCAGCTAACGCGACATACGCCGATATACCGGAAAAAATGTTGCATGAATTGGTCGCGACGCAAGCGCATGCGAGGCCCGATGCGATTGCGGTGATCGCCGACGATATCTGCGTAACCTACGGTGATTTGTCCAAGCATGCGAACCGGCTGGGACGCTATTTGCGGGATCATGGCGCCGGCAAGGGGCAATTGGTTGCGATTGCAATGGAGAAAGGGTGGGAGCAAGTGGCGGGGGTCCTTGGCATTCTCCATGCCGGCGCAGCTTATTTGCCAATCGATCCTGATCTTCCGCAAGAGCGACGTTCGCGTTTATTGGCGTGTGGCGAATCCAAGATCGTTGTTACACAGTCCCACTTGCGGACATTGTCATGGCCTGCTGGTGTGATTGTCGTTGCGCTTGACGACGACGAAGTCGTCTCAAAAGACTCAGGCGCTACGGATTTTGTACAGGGGGCGGAGGACCTTGCATATGTGATATTTACATCGGGCTCCACTGGTGAACCGAAAGGAGTCATGATTGATCATCGTGGCGCGGCTAATACTGTGCAGGATATTAATCGACGCTTCGGAGTAAATCAGGACGATCGATTGCTCGCGCTATCTGCGCTCAGTTTCGACCTTTCCGTATACGACATCTTCGGCGTGCTCGGCGCTGGCGGTTGTGTAGTAATCCCGTCTCAGAGCAGCTCCCGCGATCCTGGCCACTGGAGCGAATTGATTGAGCGGCATAAGGTGACCTTATGGAACTCGGTTCCCCAGTTACTGCAGTTATGGGTTGATTACATTCAGGACGCCGATTCATGGGCAGGTTGTTCGCTACGGCATGTGCAACTGAGTGGAGATTGGATACCTGTCAAACTGCCGGACCAGGTGCGCGCATTGTGCCCAGGCGTTCAAGTAGTTAGTCTGGGAGGGGCCACTGAAGCATCTATTTGGTCAATTGGCTATCCAATCGAAGAAGTAGATCCTTTATGGAAAAGCATTCCTTATGGCATGCCGTTGGCTAATCAGCGGTTCTACATTTTTAACTCAATGATGGAACATCGAGCGCTATGGGTGACCGGCGAAATCTACATTGGCGGAGTTGGGGTGGCGCAAGGGTATTGGCGTGACAGAGAGCGTACGGTCGAGCGTTTCGTGCATCATCCTAGTACCGGAGAGCGGCTCTATAAAACAGGAGATCTGGGCTGTTATCTTCCAGGAGGCGTCATTGAGTTCCTGGGGCGCGAAGACTTCCAAGTTAAGATTAACGGTTATCGAATAGAGCTAGGTGAAGTTACTGCGTCTTTGCTTAAAAATCCCGCTGTTCAGCAGGCCTTCGTGACTGTCGCGGAACACCCTCAGACCCGACAAAAGCAGCTTGTCGCATATGTGGTCCCAAAAGTCGACGCAGGTGATTATTTCAAGAAAGCTACTTTCGCTGATTTTAATGCTGATGGAGACGTTAATAATTGGCAAGCAATGCGGCAAGCGAGTAGCGATGTGTTGTCCGAGCGCAGGCAGCGTCACGCAGAAGAGCTTCGCGCTTTCGATGCATTGTGGCGGCAAGTAGAGGATGTATCTCCTTTCATTATGGCGCGTACGCTTCTTCAGTTGGGCGCTTTTCAGACTGTCGGACAAAGTGAGTCGGCGGAGAGCATCGTCCAAAGGGAGCAATTAGAAGAGCGGCATCGCCCGATTATTGATCAATGGCTGAAGATTATGTCTGTTGCAGAGTTATTGGCCTGTGACGGACCGTCAGATGAATACCGTTGTGTGGCTCGGCTGAATATCGATGAACTGAACGCGCGCATCGAAAGAGACTTGTCCCGGGTGCAAACGAGCGCTTCTTACAAGCCGTTTTTCGATTACATAAAGGAGTGCGCCGCTCATCAGGTCGAGTTGGTGAAGGGCGAGTTGAATCCGCTCGCGCTATTGTTTCCAGATGGCGAATCGTATGTGGCGGACGCGCTGTATCGGACTAATCCTGTGAATGCGATTTTGAATGAGGTGGTCGCAAATGCGCTACGGGCGTTTGTCGAGGGGCTTCCAAATGACAAGCAGATCCGCGTTTTGGAGGTGGGCGCAGGAACGGGAGCAACTACCGTCGCTTTGTTGCCGGCATTGCCAGTTGAACGCACGCGTTATTGTTTTACGGATATCTCCAGCTTTTTCCTCGATCGCGCACGGCAACGATTTATGCAGACGCCGTTTATGGATTATGGGTTGTTGGACATAGATCGTAGCCCATCTGTACAAGGTTATGCGCGGCATTCGTTTGACGTGATTGTCGCGGTGAATGTGTTGCATGACGCTAAAGATATTGATAAGACGCTTGAGTATCTACGCGGTTTGCTGGCTCCGAACGGAATATTGTTAACGATTGAAGGTACTGAAAATAGTCGAATTCAAATGATTACAGTGGCTTTGCTTGAAAGTTTCGGTCGTTTCCAGGACCGGCGTCAAAAAGTAAATCTTCCCCTAATGTCTCCGGACGAATGGGCTAGTTGCGCGTCTGATACGGGATACATTCGATTCGCTGCTTTTCCAGAGAAGGGTTCAGCATTCAATGGGCTCCCACAGCATGTCATGGTGGCGCAAGGCCCCGCCGAGCTACGCCTGTTTGATGTGGATAGTCTGGCATTGACTCTCTCTGCTAGTTTGCCGGGCTATATGATCCCGCATCATTTCGTGGTGTTGGACGAGTTGCCGTTGAGCGCCAATGGAAAACTCGACCACAAGGCGCTGCCATCCCCTTGGCGACATGATCATGTGGGGTCGCGTAAGGCCCCTCCGAGGAATGATATGGAGCGACGGTTGGCGACGATTTGGCGAGAGGCGCTAAATATTGAAGAGATTGGCGTTGATGACAATTTCTTTGAGTTGGGCGGAGACTCGCTAATCGCCGTGCAAATCGTGGGCAGCATTCAACGCGAGTTCGTGTTCGAGGAAGGTGTACACGGGAGTTTGTTGCAACACCTTTTTGAAAAACAAACCATCGCCGGGTTAGCGTCTGTGATTGAAAGCTCTCCAGCAGAGTTCACGATAACGGATGGTGAACCGAAGATAGGGGACAAAGAACGAGCGATGCGTGAATAACAAATACGATTATGTGATTGTTGGCGCCGGCTCTACCGGAGCGGTGATTGCCAGCCGTTTGAGCGAAGATCCTGGCTGCCGCGTCTTGTTGCTGGAGGCTGGCGCGGATTACGCTCAATTAGATGCATTGCCGGAAGCGTTGCGTAATCCGGATGCCCTGGTATTGAATGGGCATCATTGGCGCATTAACGCGCTAATCAGGGAGGAAAGTCACTTACAGACGCTTCGCTCTGCAGGTAGTGCGTTTGTCCATGCTCAAACTGACGACCGAAATCGTTTGGCCCGTAACGTTATTTCCGGAAATGCCGGGATGTCCCTAATCAAGACTTTTGATTACAGTGTCGGCAAGGTGGTGGGGGGGTCGTCAGCAATCAACGGCGCCGTTGCATTACGGGGCATGCCTGAAGATTACGACGAATGGCGGTTGTTCAGCCAAGATGAATGGAGCTGGGATCGCGTGTTGCCTTATTTCCTCGCTCTAGAAGATACGTGCGACCTCACAGGACCTTTACGCGGAAGAGGAGGTCCGGTCCCAATAAAGGTCGAAAAAAGGGAGAATCTGACCAAGCTTCAGCGAGCGTTTGTGCAAGCGTGCAAGGCCAGGGGTTATCAAGATATCCCAGACCACAATGACTCAGGCGCGTGCGGCGTTGGAGTGATTCCTAAGAACGTGCGTGACGGTCGTCGGATGTCTACTGCGATCACGCATCTTGCGCCTGCTCGACATCGCAAGAATCTCACAATTATTTCGCATGCTCATGTACGTCGTTTGTCCTGGAGGACTTCAAACGTTTGCGGCGGCGTTGAGGCGGAGATTGATGGGGATCTGCATTATTTTGATGCGGATCGAGTTGTTGTCTGTGCGGGGACTCTCAATACGCCGCCTATATTGATGCGTTCAGGAATCGGCTCGCCAGCAGATTTGCGTGCAGTTGGAATCGATCCGCGAGTCTCGCTTCCAGGCGTGGGACGTAACCTGATAGACCATTCGGCGTTGGTAATATGGGGAGTCCCCAAGTCTGGCGTAAGCGTCTTGAATGAACCTATTCACCAAGCAATGTTGCGCTACGGGTCGGTAGGTGGCGCTAATCGTAACGATATGCATATTCATATGCTAGGTGGGACTAACCCAGATCTGTTTCCAGTTTTACGATTAGCCATCGATTCTCCCATCATCGCAGGGCTTGCCGTGTGTTTGATGAAGCCCCTATCGCGTGGTTCGGTAGGCCTTTCGGATGCGGATCCAAAATCGTCCCCTCATGTCGTGGTCAATTGCCTTCAGCGAACGGAGGATCTGGCGCGGCTTAAGGAGGGGGTGCGCCGTGCCTGGGAGTTGATTCGGAATCAGGCGCTTTCGGACTGTTTTGAACGGTTGTTTATATGGACACCGGCTATCATCGAGTCAGAGGGGGCCTTGGAGCGCACGATCTTAACGTTTGCCCGGCCTCAGTGGCATGCGGTAGGCACTGCGCGAATGGGGCTGCCTGACGATTCAGAGGCGGTCGTGGATGCGTATGGGAAGGTGTATGGCGTTGACAATCTTTGGGTAGGCGATGCATCGATCATGCCGACGATACCCAGCGCGCCCACTAATCTTACGTGCATCATGATGGCTGAACGTATCGCTCATGAGTTGCGTAAACAATAGACTTCTTTTGAAACCTACTGCTTAGCCCGAGATCGAGCCTGCGATGTTCATATACTACTCGTACGCCTATTCTTTTCGGCTCGATTTCTGGCCGCTGCTACGGTTTCGAAAGAGGTCTAATAACAATGATGAAATTTAATTAACGTATTGGCGCAGAATTTTTAGGCTATGGGGTGAGGTTTTGGAAGGTCATATGGGAGGAGAAGCTAGAGGCAACACGTAAGGAGTATTTCGAGTTAAGTAGGTAGCCAAAAGATGTGAGTGTCGAACCTTACCCTGGAGAAGAAGCACGATGTCAAAATCGATCTATCTGATCAATCCGATCTCATACTGCCCGTCTTATTACAACCTTGAGATTTTTGCGGCAAGGGGATTTAAGCCGGCGGTTAGTCAGGGAGAACTTGCCCTTACGACAGTAGCCGCCATGGCGCCGAGTGATTTCTACGTACAGTTATGCGACGAAAACATTTCGCCAGTTAATTTTGATATCGATGTCGATTTTGTCGGGATCACGGGTAAGGTATCGCAATGGGGGCGCATGGTTGCGATTGCGAATGAGTTTCGACGGCGCGGAAAAATCGTCATCATGGGGGGGCCGTACGCGTCATTGAGTCCGGATGCAGTTCGACCATACTGCGACATCCTTGTGCGGGGGGAGATGGAGGAAATTGCCGAGGAGTTTTTCTCAGATCTAAAAAGCGGGCAGTGGAAACCTGATTATTTCGGTGAGAAGGCGGATTTGAGCCGATCGCCAGTACCACGATGGGACTTGTATCCAAATAACCGCGCGCTCGTGGGAGGGGTGCAAACGTCGAGAGGGTGTCCATTCGACTGCGAATTCTGCGACGTAATTCAATATCTGGGGCGGAAACAGCGCCACAAGCCGATTGATTTGGTGCTCAAAGAGCTTGATGTACTTTATCGAATTGGGTACCGGGTTGCTTTTCTCGCGGATGACAACTTTACGGTATATAGAGCCCGCACCAAAGAATTGCTCGCCGCTATGAAAGACTGGAATGCTCGGCAAGTGAATGGTCGGATGCGCTTCTATACCCAATTATCCATCGACGCCGCTAAAGATGATGAGTTATTGCGAATGTGCTCGGAAGCCGGCATCAGCCATGTATATATCGGCATCGAAACACCCAATGAAGATAGTTTGCGAGAGACAAAAAAGCGCCAGAACCTGAAAGTGAATCTGGCTGACCGAATCGACCGCTTTCTTGATCATGGAATTGCGGTCAGCGCTGGCATGGTTTGTGGATTCGACCACGATGGATTGGATATTTTTCAACGCCAGTACGATTTCGCTATGTCTACGGGCGTTCCAATATGGACGCTAACTGCATTATTAGCCCCGGATGCGACGCCGCTTCACGAAAGAATGGCGAAGGATGGTCGTTTGATCGAGGAGGGGCCCGAAGCGATTAAGTCGGTATTGCAGACAAATATCATTCCTTACCAAATGACGAATCAACAGTTGGAGGAGGGAATCAAGTGGTTATGCAACAAGATCTATCACCCCGTCGCATTCGGAGAGCGCGTTATTCGTTTTATTGATAATTTTAAGGCGCGAGAAATGCAAAAGTTGCATAAGCAAACGACTCCCTTCCGTACTGTGGAGGCCGAGGCAATGGCCATTGTCGCAAGCTTGCCCCAGTACGGATTGGAAGAGAGTCGCATGTGGTCAAGGATTTGCATCCAGCTAATTAAGACGCCGGCAGCCACTCCCTTTGTTATGTCGATGCTTCTGCAGTATATGCAGATTCGCCTTATGTATGAGCGTGGGCATTTCTGGGAACCGCAGTTGGCTATGGAGGCTGCGCCTAAAGATATGGGCATTCGCACGATAAAGATCAAAGTGACGACGCCGGAATCCGCATCCAACCCAAGTGAGCCAATCGTAATGGAAAGCAGTCGAAATCTACAGATGGAGAAAAAAGACGATGTTACAAGATAGTAGCGGGCAAAGGTTGCCGTCGATACTGTCGCAAGGGTGGACGGCCCTTATGTTGACGATGTTGATGCTGGGGTTGACGGACTTGTTTTTGGCGGCGATCAGAAATAGTTTCTTCCATGTTTCCATACATCCTGGAATCAAAGGGTGGGTGGTGACATGTATTTGCGCGAGTATTTATATATTGATGTCGGTCCTGGTGCGCCTATGTTATGGGCGGCGGTTTAGATGGTTCAACGCGGGTTTGATGATCTTAGTAACAGTCCTGGTAATGGTGCATCATGTGGCCGACGCGATTAGATTCGCCAGCACGCATCATGATATCTATCACGTCATAAACACCACACATCACGTTATTGGAGTTTTGATGTCAGTGCTTGCCGTCCGTTGGGCAAGGCAACCTTGCGAGGGCTCTACGCGACTGAGCGGCGTTGCCTCGCCTGTTGCGTAATTCCTGTCGTTCTGGAAATTTTTCATGATAAAACTGTTGACGTGGCTATTCCTATTATCGCTTGTCCCGCCTGCTGTTGCCGACTTGACTCCTACATCAATCGTAGAGCGGGCTGAGTCCAATCTTTGGGGTAAGACTCTTCAAGGCGATGTACAGATGGTGGTGACGACGTCGACCTGGGAACGGAAGTTAAGTCTGAAAATTTGGATGGACCGTCCCACGCGGTCCTTCATTCGCATCACGGAACCAGCTAAGGAGGCTGGAATTTCTTCTCTCCGTGTTGGGAAGGAGATGTGGAACTATATTCCTGCGATTGAGCGGGTGATTAAGATTCCGCCGTCCATGATGTTGCAACCGTGGTTTGGCTCCGATTTCACAAACGATGATCTGGTAAAAGAAAGTAGCTTGGTCCAGGACTATACGCATAAATTGTTGCCTGGAGATACGCAGACGTGGGTAGTGGAAGCGAGCCCAAAACCGGATGCGGCTGTTGTATGGGGCAAGGTCATTTATTCGATTCGCAAAGATAAGTTGATTCCAGTTCGGCAAGAATTTTATGACGAGCGGGGTCAATTGATCCGTACGCTCAATTACAGTGATATTCGACACATGGGCGGCCGCGAAACGCCTACACGCTGGGAAATGCAGCCAGTTAACGAGCCCGGCAAAAAAACGACCATTCTTATTCAAAACGTCAAATACGATCAGCCCATATCCGATGACATATTTACGCAGCGCCAACTCACCAGTGAAAAGATGAGTCATGGACGCAAGTGAACCAATTGACGATGTTGGGTCTGGAATGGCGGGCGATACCGTTGTCCAAACGCGCGATCTTCGAAAATCGTATCGGCAAGGCGGCCTGGATGTTTGTGCTCTGGCTGGCGTTAGTTTTTCCGTTTCGTCCGGAGAATTTACCGCACTCGTCGGCCCATCCGGTTCTGGAAAGAGCACTTTGCTGAATTTGCTGGGCGCGCTGGATACGCCAAGCGGCGGCAGCGTGATGGTAAATGGTGAGGACTTATCCAAATTAAGTCGTGCGGCATTGGCGCAGTTTCGTTTGAGTAGGCTCGGCTTTGTATTTCAGGATTACAACTTGCTCCCGGTGTTATCCGCGCTTGAGAATGTCGAATACGTTCTTCTGTTGCAGGGCGTATCGGGGCCGGAGCGCCGGCGTCGCGCGGAGAGAGCGCTTGAGCAGGTGGACCTCGGCGCTATGGGACATCGGCGACCTGGAGAGCTTTCTGGCGGGCAGCAGCAGCGAGTCGCGGTGGCGCGTGCGATTGTGAGCGAGCCGATGTTGATACTGGCCGATGAGCCGACGGCGAATTTGGATTCCGAAACCGGCGAGTCCTTACTAGACCTGATGTGTCAGTTGAATAAACGCCTTGGGGCGACATTCATTATTTCCACCCACGACCCAATGGTGATGAGTCATGTTCGCCGAATAATTCGGCTGAAGGATGGTCATCTTCTTGAGGATTCAAACAGTGCGCCTTCTGCAAATTGCTTGGCGTAACGCGAAACGACAGCCTCGTCGCACGGGTCTAACCGCCGCTATTGTTGCTCTGGGCGTAGCGGCTTTGCAGTTTGCCTGGGCGGTGTTCGACGCCGGCAATTCCCAAATGATCGATAACATGACGAGTACGTTCGTTAGTCATGTTCAGGTCCATGGCCGTGGGTATGACGCTAATCCCTCGATTGAGCGTACTTTTAAGGCGGAGGAGGTTGAGCGAACGCTTGTCGGCGACGGGCGCGTTCAATCATCGGCGCCGCGCTTGGAAGGCGGGGTATTGATCAGCGGCGCGGAAAATGCGCGCGGTATTTTGTTGGTCGGCGTGGATCCATTACGAGAGTCGCAGGTAACCCGCATTAAAGAGCGAATTGTCGAGGGACGCTATTTGCAGCCGGAAGAGTCCGGCGGTGTGTTGCTAGGCCAAACGCTCGCCCGTTCCTTAGGCGTCAAGGTCGGGGACGAGATCGCCGTTGTGACGGAAGCGCTGCATGGCGCAGTAGGGGCAGGGCGTTACACGGTGCGCGGGTTATTTAGCACCGGCAATGAATTGATCGATCGCATGCAGGCGCATGTTTCCTTGCAGGACGCACGGAATTTGTTCGGCGTCGAGAATGAGATTACGTCGCTGGCGATTCGTCTGGTTGACCGAAGCGAAACCGATCGCGTATCGGCCACACTAAATTCGCGGTTGGGGAAATCCTACGAAGCGCTCGGTTGGCCAAAACTGCTGCCATCCGTGGCTCAATCGATCGAGTTTCACAAATCGATGGCGGCCATCATTATGGTGGTGCTATTTAGCATCGTCATTATTGGCGTCGCGAACGCCCTGATGATGGCGGTCCATGAGCGTACTCGCGAGTATGGCGTCATGGGGGCGTTGGGTACGCCGCCCGCCTGGATGTTTCGAACGATTTTGTATGAGGGGATGTTAACCGGCGCATTGGGTTTCGCGGTTGGTGGAATACTAGGTAGTCTGCTGGTTGGCTATTTCGCGCATTTCGGGCTGAATTTCAGCGGGAAGGCGGACGCATTTAAAACCATGCAAGGCGGATCAAGCGGTTTTTATTTGATATGGTCGGCGGATCGGCTGTTAATGCTGGCCGTTATCGTTCTTGTAGTAACTATCGTCGGAAGCCTATACCCGGCTTGGCGGGTGGCGCGTCTTACGCCTGTTTCCGCCATGAAGGGCATAACATCGCTGGCCGCCGCGCCCAAGTCCATCTCGCAATCCGAAAGAATTCCCCTGACCTTGTTGCTCGCTTGGCGTAATCTGCTAAGGCAACCGGTTCGTACAATGCTAACCATCGGCGCCATTTCCATGGGTTTGGCCGCCATTATATTTCTTGGAAGCTTCGCCAACGGTTATACGAAGCAAGCGGTAGACAATGTAACGGGACTGATCACCGGCGATGCGCAAATCCTGCGTCCCGAATTTCGCATTGACGCCAAGGCCTCATTGGCTTTCGAGGGCGAGCCAGCTTTGGATGCCGCGCGGCGCACGCCAGGCGTTGTGGCTGCGACAGGGCGAGTGCAGATTGAGGGTACGCTGAGCACTGCTAAGCAATTCAAGCCAGCCTTGCTATTCGGCGTCGATCCCGAGCGAGAAACTCGGGTTACGTTTTTGCAT
>DATLHW010000551.1:0-5877 GCA_035539675.1 Burkholderiales bacterium
CTGCTGCTGCTCCGGCTGCTGACGCCAAGGCTGCTGCTGCTGCCCCGGCTGAAGAAAAGAAGTAAGTCGCAGCCCTTCGGGGCGTTGACTGAAACGAGAAACGGGCGGTCTTCCTTCGGGAAGGCCGCCTTTTTCTTTGCCCGCTGTCCGGGCGGGATAGACTTGGGCGTCCGCGCTGTCTAAGGCCCGGTCCAGTAGTCGGGGAGTAGCGCAGCCCGGTAGCGCGCCTGCTTTGGGAGCAGGATGTCGCAGGTTCGAATCCTGTCTCCCCGACCACTTCTGTTTTCTGGCGTGATTTCAATGCGTTAGCACTGATATCACGCCGAAAATGATACAGCAAAATGATACAGCGACTTTGCTGGGCCGCTCCCCCTGTATCGAGTACAAATGGTTCAGCGCTATTAACGCCAGAATCGTTGGCTCAGCGCACCTGGGGGAAAGAATATGCGCTACTGGTGGGTAAACCAGAACCAAACTTACATGCACGAAGTGCCGGGCGGCTTTTTATGGTCGCCGAAGCGTAGCAAGGGCGACCGCCAAAACCGTTTTTACGACAATATGACGCTGGTCGCGTCGGGCGATATCATTTTCTCGTTCTGTGATACGAGGATCAAGGCTCTTGGGGTAGCGATTGGTCCAGCCACGTCCGCGGAGCGGCCTGAATTCGGATCGATCGGCGAGCAGTGGGATCGTGAAGGATGGTTGATTCCTGTTGAATTCAACGAAGTGGATGCCCCAGTTAGGCCCAAGGACTTCATTGAAGAGTTACGGCCCCACTTCCTGCCTAAGTATAATCCGATCCAACCTTCAGGGGATGGAAACCAAGGCGTCTATCTGGCCGAGATTTCGCGAGACTTTGCCGAGGTTCTCCTGGCAAAAATGGGATGCCGAATAGAAGACGTTTTGGCGCCTTCGCCCGTCGCCAATGCCGACGACGTCGTCCAGGCTGAACTCGAGGGGCGGACTGACATTGGCGAAACCCAGAAGCAACAACTCGTCATGGCACGGCGCGGTCAAGGAATTTTCAAAGCTAACTTAAGACTGAACGAGACGACGTGCCGCGTGACGGGTGTCGAGGATATGGGGCTGCTCATAGCCAGCCATATCAAGCCTTGGTCCCAGTCGACCGATCGCGAAAAACTTGACGGCTGCAACGGATTGCTTCTGTCACCGCATATCGATCGGCTGTTCGACAGAGGTTTAATAAGCTTCACCGATGACGGAGAGATACTGAAGTCCCCGCACCTGACAGAAGGCACGTGGGAAGCGTGGGGCTTGGCCGAAATCACTGAGGTTGGCCATTTTTCACCTAAGCAAAGTGCGTATCTAGCGTTCCACCGCGCCGAGATATTCAAATCGTAAGGAGCGACACGCCGCTATTGCCCTCGATAGGGTTCGCAAGCGATGCCATCATTGTCGGCATCGAGCCAATCACGATATCCCGGCTCGCCTCTGTAGATGGGCGCTGATCCCGCCGCGCGTGCGTCATCACACCGGCGCCAATAGTCGCCCTCCTGCGGTGCTCGTTCGCGAACCATGCCTGTCGCGACGCCGACGTCCATCGCCATTGCGGCAATCTTGTCTCGACCGTGGGACGTCGTAGCAACGGAACCTACGCCCGTAGCAGCGCCAACGACGGCAGCGCCAACCAGCAGATGCAACATTGGCAATCGGCGGGACCGGTTCCGATATGGTCGTCGATAGGGCATACGGCGGGTCATCGGGTTTAATTAGCCGATAGTTGTAAACGTTCGGTGTGACGGCGCTGAGCGCTCCTGCTATCGGTGGTAACCATGTCCACATTGAAGCAGTTGCCCGTTGGGCGGGCTGAATGCCCTGATAACAGCCAAGCTATTCCCAAGACCGCGAGCACCGAATGCCGCCAGACGATCGCTGCCGAGCAGTCCGCCGCGACAGCAGCAATGAGCAATCAATTGGCGATCGCTTCAGCTGTGCTGTCATTCTTCGGATTGCTCGCCGTCCTTGCGTCCCTCTGGCAAACTCGCAAAGCCCTGTATTTGGCTAAGAGTGAGTATGAGAACTCTCGCGCCGATGCCGATATTGCAAATCGTCATACTTCTGCCGCCCTTGACGTGGCACGTGACAGCGCGGCTGCAGCGACACGGCTCGCTATCACAACCGAGGCTCACGGAAAATTGCGGACGAGGGCCTATGTCTACGTCGAAGTCGCTCGTGGAGACGTGAAGCGCGGGGAACCTGTATCGATCGAATTCAAGCTACGAAATCAAGGCGAGACGCCAGCATTAGCTGTTCAATGCGCAACAGCTGTGGTGGTTCGTCGCGTCGGATGGGATTGGTCGCTGGAGCCGGATAGCAACGAATTGCCGCTTGCCGACCAAGTTCCAGCAATAATACTCGGCAGTGGTCAAGATGCGCTCATAAATCATATTATGGATGAGCCGTTGCCGGACGCGACGTATGATGCAATCAAGGCCGCAAACGCTGCCGTATATGCGAGAGCAACCGTATTTTATAAATCCTTGCATGGTGACGACTGCGAGACGGTCTTCGGATTCGAGTTCTTTGGTGAAGAGAGCTTCCGAACTGGCCGTCCGCGGCTTTCTACGAAATGCCACAAATTCACGTAATATGCCGGCCGCCGTGCGACATATTTGATAGACCTTACGGCGCCGCGGTCACTGCATGAACTCGATACGATTTGAGATGACCGTCTGCGGATGTCACCTGTGACACGATCGCATCCACGGGCACAAATTTGTCTCTAGTCAGCCAAGCCAAGCTGTCCACGAGAGCTCGCTTAGCGCCCTTCGTCAGAACGTCAGCTGGGTAGAACGGAACTGATGCCGCGTCGACATCAACGATGAACCTCCCAGTGCCTGTTCTAGCGTTAAACCTGCTCACGCCAACCCGAATCTTACGAGTCTTATCGTCTATTACTTCGGTTTCAATATATCGTAGCGTTGCCTCATTGAATGTAGCTAAGTTTTGCTGCCCAGTCATTACATGAACGGTAAACCCCTGATGCTTCACAGGAGAATGTATTCTCTTAATTGACTCTTCAAGCTTTTCGTGAAGATCTTCGTTCTTCTTTTCCAATTCACGAATTATTTTCTTGGCCTTGCGATTTTTTGCTACGAAGGCCAACCCCACGCCAGATGTCAGAGCCCATTTGAGCAGATCGTAAAGGCCGGCCTTGCCTAGGTCAGTAGCAACAGCGAGAACGCGCGGGTCGGTGATGATGATATTAAAATACTGATCCCAGCTACCGATTTTGCTTTTTCCCAGGACGACGCGAAAGCCTTTAGCTGAAGGCGCCTGAGTTAGAATTTCACGGTTGTAAAACGCGTTCAGGGCTATCAGAAATACCTGTGACAATCCCAATAAGGCGGTTGCACCATTGTAGTGATCCAAGCCGTCGAAGCGGCGCCGTCCGTCCGTGAACTTCACATGAAAACCTAACTCCATAGCCCCCTCCTCGCCTCAGAAACTTTACCCTATGCGGCCGCAGCAAGCACATTCTACTATGTCAATCTCTTGAAACTCTTAAAAGTTTAGAGAGCACAGATTTGAGCCTGGCGATGTATAGAAATCCAAGCGAGAGCGCGATCTATTTCTGAAACAGTGGCCGCCCCGCTGCACTCATATCTCAAGTTGAGGTCGGCAATTTTTCTTGTTAATACTGTTGTCGCCTCGTGGTCAGCGCGCGCAGCTTATGAGCTGAGCGCTCGGTAAACGCTGGCACGACCGATGCGCAATTTGGTAGCAATGGCGCTTGGCCCCATCCCCTCGGCCCGCATAGCCTTGACCTGTTCGGCATCCACAGTCGGCTTGCGTCCCTTATACACTCCTGCCGCCTTGGCCTTGGCTATGCCCTCCATCTGGCGCTCACTGCGAAGCGCGGTCTCGAACTCCGCAAACACGCCGAGCATTTGAAGGAATGCCTTGCCGGCTGGCGATGAGGTATCAATCGGCTGTTCTGTCGCACGCAGGAATGCGCCACGCTCATTTAATCGCGCGACGATCTTTTCGAGATCCATCACATTGCGCGCAAGGCGATCGATGCGAGTGACGAGCAGCGTGTCGCCACGCTGGATAAACTCAAGCACCGTCTCCAGTTCTTCGCGGCCTTCCGTGGCAGTCCCGCTCTTATTTTCCGACCGAACGATATCGCAACCGGCGCTTCGCAATGCCGCGACCTGTATCGCACAATCCTGATCGTTCGTGCTGACGCGTGCGTAACCGATAACCGACATGATCACTCCAATGTCTCAATAGCCTCTTAGACCATTTCGCTTTGGCGTCTCATAAATGTGGAGTCAACCCTAATGATACATCGGGGGTGTCTCATGCTTATGTGCCGTATAAGTATACCCATATGAGACAACGGCTAGTTGCGGGCGAATTGCTCGGCGGCTTCGCGATAACCGCGTAGCCAAGCGGCACGCATTACGGCGCAGGTGTAGGGACAGGCACGTTCGCCCGTGCGGTTCCAGTAGGCGGACGCGCCCTCATCCGCGATATTGGCTGGCTGGCGGTATCCATTATCGCGGCGATGATACACGGTGCATTCCTCGTAGTTGACGATGGAATGCCAATGCACGCGACCATGCTTTCTGGGAAGGAATGTGAAACGCACCACCGCGAACCAGTTGGGAGAGCGGCGCTGTCCAAGCCGATGGGTTGCTTGGGGGCGGTGCTACTACCTAGAACGGCGGCTCATCGTCATCCTCAAACGGAGGGAAATCTGGAGGCTCATCTGACTTCGCAGGGAATAGTGCCTCTAGCGACTGAAGAATCTCCGCATCGAGCTTTCCGCCATGCGTTTCCATTAGGCCACGATAAAAAACATTCACGTCACTATCAGTGCCAATCCAACCGATCTGCGAATTTTTTATCCCGGCGTCGAAAATCTCCTTCGCCTCCTCAAGGATTATCGTTTCTGCAAAAGGGGTCAATGCTGCGACAGACTGATGTGTCTCATGGAAGCTGCTCGAATAGACAAGTTTATCGATAGCTTTCCTCTTCAGGACGTCGACGGCAAATTTTATCGCCGGGAATTTGGAGTTGAGAAGTGACCTTAGCTCTTTATGCGCGAATATCTCCGCCGCCTTGGCCGTTTTCCATTCATCCCTTAGAAAATCGCAGATGCGATCCTTTGCCAAAGGCGAGTAGTAGTCCCCGTCCAAGGTTACGATGTTAAACTCGACGCCTTCGGGAACATGCGACAGCAGACACTCCCAAATAATTTGGTCACCGAGAGAATCTTTTTTGCCGGGTGGATTACCGCACAGGCGTCGAACGTTAGCTCTATCTGCCGTGTCGTCGTCGCAAGCCAGAATTGTAGCAACAGCGGCTATCTCACTGAACAGCTTGTCAGCTTGAAGCGCCTTCGCCTGCGCATCTTCGCGCACCTGAACAGATAAGGCATCCTTGAGCTTTGCGACCTCTTTGACCTTCTCCCGATACTGAGCATATTCTGGATAATGTTCCATTATGCGCGGGATGCTCTTTTCCGAATGCGAATTGAATGTTCGCAGCGTTTCTTCGAGCTTGGTCTCGCGATTTCGATTAAATTCCACGATAACCTGATCTGGCAGGTAAAGCGCCAAATCTCCCGCTTCGATAAGCGCCTTCACCTTTTTCAGCTGCTCGAAATCGTCGTTCGAGAACGCGTAGAAAGTAAGAAAGGCGTTTGTATCTATAAAAAGGTGCACGTCGGGCATTGGCTTCTCCGATGCCTATTGCGTGCGGCCAGCGGAGATTGTCAACTTTGCTTTGAGGCTTCAATCAGCGCCGCTCCAAAGTCATCCTGTCCGGCACGGTCGCGCTTGGTCACGTCGCGGGATTTCGCGGCCATGCCGAGCTTGATCATCACATTGCCGAGCGCCTGTAGGT
>DATLHW010000552.1:0-6121 GCA_035539675.1 Burkholderiales bacterium
CATTCTTACCTGGGGCGGCTACTACACCGAGATCGCCAAGCAAGTGATAAACGGAACCTGGAAAACGCAAGATATTAAGCATGGCATCAAAGAAGGAATGATCGAATTGGCCCCGCTAAACGCGGCGATCCCCGCCGATGCGGCCAAGTTATTCGGCGAACGAAAGCAAGCATTGACCGATGGCAAGCTGCAACTGTTCCAAGGCCCGATCAAGGATCAATCCGGCAAAATTAAAGTTGAGGCCGGTAAGGTTCTTCCGCTACCAGACCTGATGGCCATCAACTGGTACGTAGAGGGCGTCGAAGGCTCAATACCGAAGTAACACGAATCTCATGAACGTCTGGCCCGGGTTACGCTTCGCTAATCCGGGCCTACTCATTTCTATCCCGGCCGCTCCGCGGGGGGCGAGGGAGATGCATAATTCCATTTCCAAATTAATTGTGACGCTGACAAAGTACACGTTTAATTTGAAAATGGCATAAGAGGTAAATATGAAGAAAACGGAAACCGGTTCGTTACCTACTGGCATTGATAACTTCATTCGCACCATCCCAAAAGCGGAGCTGCATATCCATATCGAAGGATCGCTTGAGCCGGAGATGGTGTTCGCTCTTGCAAAAAAACACGGAGTAAAGCTCCACTACCCTACCGTCGAAGCATTACGCGACGCCTATCAGTTCCACGATCTACAGTCGTTTCTGGATATTTATTACGCCGGCGCCGATGTGCTGCGCGATGAGGACGACTTTTACGCAATGACGTGGGCGTATCTGGAAAAAGCGCATGGGCAAGGTGTCGTTCACACGGAAATTTTCTTCGATCCGCAAACTCATACGGCTAGAGGTGTTCCATTTTCGACCGTGTTGCGCGGCATACAGCGTGCGCTGGAGGATGGGCAAAATTCGTTGGGAATTTCCTATCGCTTGATCATGTGTTTCTTGCGCCATCTGTCCGCCGAAGAAGCGATGCGCACGCTGGAAGAAGCATTGCCTTACAAGGACATTATTTGCGGCGTCGGGCTGGATTCATCCGAGTTGGGCCATCCCCCATCGAAATTTGCGGCAGTCTTCCAACGCGCTCGCGATGAAGGATTCCTGGCCGTCGCTCATGCGGGAGAAGAAGGACCTCCTGCGTACATCTACGAAGCGCTTGATGTGCTGAAGGTGAAGCGTATAGATCATGGCGTCCGCTGCGAATCGGATGAAGCGCTCTGCGCCCGACTAGCAGCCGAAAAAATACCGCTGACCGTTTGTCCTCTATCAAATTTAAAGCTTGCCGTTGTTAAACGTATCGAAGATCACAACATCAAACGCTTGCTCGACAAAGGCATTTGCGTAACGGTGAATTCTGACGATCCCGCTTACTTCGGTGGGTATATTGCCGATAACTTCATCGACATTCAACGAGCGCTTAATCTAAATACGGTCGATATCGGCCGGTTGGCCAGCAACTCCATTCAGGCATCGTTTCTTCCAGAGGGGGATAAAAAAGCGTGGCTGGCGAAAATCGATGCACAGGTTTCAGCGTACGCGGCATAGATTTTATGTAACTCGATTCCGCAGTTTTTAGCGCTTGACGCCACTGCTGATCGCCCGGGACGATGACGTCTCCTCGCGCCTAGTCGGACGGAAAATCCATTAATTTCATTGTCACGTTTTTACTTGGGATTGATATCAAGTGCGGAGATCGGCGATGGATCACAACTTTTGGCATACAAAATGGGAGAAAGGCGAGATCGGTTTTCACCAAAGTGAAGCCAATCCGCTTTTGGTCAGTAACTTTGAAGCGTTGTCGCTGGAGAAAGGCAGTCGAGTTTTCTTGCCTTTGTGCGGAAAGACGCTCGATATTCCTTGGCTGCTGTCGAAGGGATTTCACGTTGCTGGCGCTGAACTCAGCAAAATCGCGGTTCAGCAATTATTTAATGACATGGGTATCACGCCAATCGTCTCCTCTCTCGACGCTTTCGAACACTATGGCGCGGACGGAATCGATATCTATGTTGGGGATATCTTTCATCTTTCCAGAAACTTGCTGGGGCCAATTGATGCAGTCTACGACCGCGCCGCATTAGTGGCGTTGCCTGCGGAGATGCGCGCAAAGTATTCCGCCCACCTCGCCGAGATCACAGACAGAGCGTCTCAACTGCTCATTTGTTTTGAATACGACCAGGAATTACAGCCTGGGCCTCCCTTTTCCGTAACGCCTGAAGAGGTAAATCGACATTACGCCCGTTTGTTTGAATTGAACCAACTCATGTCGATTAATGTTCCCGGCGGCTTGAAGGGAAAGTGCCCCGCTACAGAGAGCGTCTGGCTGCTTCGGAGGCTTTGATAAAAGCCATGCATGAAATATTCCCTCCCCTTCAAGGGGAGGGAGAATACTAACCAACATCTTCTCTAAGCTTCCGCCCGAACGTCCGACAGCCGATACCAATCTATTTTTCGAGTAACGATCATTGTTCCGGCCAGTACGGCAAACAGGAGGAGCGAACCCAGAACAAGCGCGTTGTCCTCAGAAATCAGCAAGCCGTAGAGAGCTCCAAATAAAACGCTGAGCCCGCATCCAAAACCGATTCCTCGATACGTACTACGCAGTACGTATGAAAGGTAAAAGGCAAGCAACCCTACACAAGCAGAGGCGGCAGAAAGGTAGGCTATCCAAAACTCCAAGTGTTCCGACAAACTGACTAACAGCAAGAAGAATATTGCGAGCGCGAGACCGACCAAGACATATTGAGCCGGATGAATGGCCAAGCGTTTCATCAGCTCAAAAAGAAAGAAGGCCCCGAACGTGAGTCCCACAAACAAGAAACCATATTTGGTGGCTCTATCGGATTGCGTGTAAATGTTAACCGGCTCCACGAGATGCACCTTGAGTTCATCGGCGCAAACCGTTTTCCCGCATTCCTTAGCGCCTGCGGCGGCGACCCGTAATTGTTGCTGTGCATTTGTCGCGAGGGATGTAACGTTCCATTGGCTGGAAAATCCATCTTCAGAAATATGCTGAGTGCGAGGATCTGGGAGAAAACGCCCGCCAAAGTTGGGATGCGGCCACGTGGAGCGTAACTTGACGTGTGTTGTGTCAGCGGAAGGAACGACGCCAAGCTTTTCCGTGCCACGTAGCGCAAGATCCATTGAGAAAGATATTGTCTTGGCTTCGCCGATAGGCAAATCCGCGATTGCAGCGTGAATACTGTTCGGCAACCCCTCAACATTACTGCCTTGTTCAAATGTCACCGGCTTTCCATTAACCTCGGCCGTTGGTTGCCGGAGGAGCCCACGGAGATCCTCAACTGAAATAATGATGAACGGATGGCCAACAACGACGCGGGAATCGTCACGGTCGCGTTCAAATGCCGGTTTTGCCGGCAAGTCGAAAGCCCCGGAAACCTTCGCCTGCCAGTCATACACAAGAACGCGAAATAGTCCACGATGCTTGAAATCGGTATCTAATGCACCATCGATATTTAAGGTGCGCGGAAAGTATAAAAGACGTCGCTCGATACGCCGTGGCGTGAGCTTCTTGACATTGCCTTTCTCATCCAACTCCTTCTCCACGTACTCGTTCGTGTACGGCACAACCAAAATTGGCCCCACAATAGTTTGAGCACCCGCATAACTCGACGAAATATCATTAACCGTTTCCGCCTGCCGCTCCTGCCGCTCTTGAACCACGTCGCGAATAAAGGAAATCGGCACGATGATTAACAAAACAAGTCCTAACACCGCGATGGCTTTGTAGAGCAGCAGCTTTTGCATATTCTTCTCCTAAGAAAGACAACCTTGGAAAAGAATATCGACTGCCCATGAAATGGGTGTGGAGCGTAGATGAAATTGTGTGAAGAATATGTGAAGTGGCTACTTAAGGAACCCTTGAGAAATTCACTATCCGCGCCGAGGTCGAATCGAGGAGCAATGGCGTACGTTGGGCGTCGGCGGCTCGAGATCGGCCCGGATAGTGAATTTATCGAGGGTTCCTAACGCAGAGGGAGAATAAGGCGTGCAATCGCGCCCCCATCCACGCGATTTTCCAAAACCGCCGCGCCCCCATGCAAGGTAGCCACTTCACGAACCAGCGCCAATCCCAGCCCGGTGCTCTTCTTCCCGGTATCTGGACGTGGAAGGGAATAAAAACGTTCGAACACCCGATCACGGGCAAAATCTGGAACGCCGGGGCCGCGATCCGCCACGTTGATCTCGCAACGACGCTCCTGCACTTTCACGGACACGTCAATTTGTCCGTGAACCGGTGAAAAATCGATCGCATTCTCGATCAGATTGGTCAACGCTTGCTCAAGCAAAAATCTTTCTCCGAACACCGCACCTGCGTCACCTTGCAGCGATATCTTGATCTGTCGAGAAGCGAACCGACTATCGAGACCATCCAACACCTTTTGGATTAGTCCACCGACTTCTATCACCGTTGGCTCTTGCAATGCTCGGCGATGCTCAAGTGTGGCCAAGGAAAGCATCTTCTCCGAGATCATGTGAAGGCGATTCGCCTGTTCACGAATATTTTCCGTGAAGCGTTGCCGTTCCTGATTTGGCAAATCCTCCGCAAGTAACTCTGCGGCTCCCTGAATAGCGGCTACCGGGCTCTTCATTTCATGCGTTAACGTATGAACGTATTCTTCGACATACTGCTTACCTTCAAGCTTTTCCCGCATCGCTTCCAAAGATCGGCCGAGCTCTGCAATTTCACTGTTATTGGAAGCGGGCAGCTGCGCCCTTTTTCCGGAAGACACGTCCCGAGCATAAATCCGCAGCCGAGTAATTGAACGTGTCAGACGCCAAGTAAAAAACACGCCGATCAAGGCGGCCGCAATGAGAAGCACAATACCGCGCTCGCGAATTTTATTTTGCGCACGCTCGATAAACGGCTGAACGGTTGAATTCGGCTTGGCGACAGTTAACACGCCCACCATGCGCTCACCATCTTTAATCGGCGCAGCGACATGCATAACCGTCGATGCTTCATCGTTCGGATCAGACTTCGTGCTACGCACGCCGTAGCGTCCCTGCAAGGTGAGATGCACATCGTTCCACCTCGCATAGTTCTCGCCAATAGCGGATCCGCTCGAATCGAAAACGACAATTCCCTTCGCATCGGTGATGTAGATACGGTAGTCCGGTTTACTTCTAGCCATTCCCCAAATTGACGCCTTCACATCTCTTATTGAATACGCACGCACCGCCTGTGCAAATGAGCCTTCTGCAATTCGACCAGCTTTAAAATCCGTCGCCGCAAGCTCGGCGAGAACGTTGGCCGTATCGACGAGCGAGTCTTCCATCGCTTGCCTGACGCCAGGCTTAACCTCTTGCATGAAGACCGACAAGACAAAATATGCAGCGAGTCCAACGACCAGGAAATAACCCAGCAAAGTCCAGGTGGAAATTCTCATCGGTGCTTCAAACCATAACCGAGTCCCCGATGTGTTTCTATTGGATCGTAGTCCGGAGAAACCGCCCTCAGTTTTGCTCTCAACGTTTTAATATGTGAATCGACGGTTCGCTCCGTGCTGTGGTCTGGGGCCGTCCAGATGAGTTGCATTAAGTCCTCTCTGCTAAAGATGCGATCCGGATGCTGTAACAACGTCTTGAGAAGCAGGAACTCGTACCGCGTCAATTCAAGGGGAATAGCGCCGAACCAAATCCGATTCTGCGCAACATCGAGGCGAAAGGAATGTGAATTCTCGCTATTTGCTTTTTCAGGACGAGGCAGAAATCGACGCAAGATCACGCGAACGCGAGCAACCAGTTCACGCGGGCTGAACGGCTTTGTCACATAGTCATCGGCGCCAATTTCCAAACCAACAATCCGGTCAATCTCGGTTGCTCGCGCAGTCAGAAAAATTACCGGTATGTCACAAAACTTGCGCATCTCTCGGCAAAGATCGAAGCCGTTATAGTCAGGAAGCCCGACATCCAAGATCAGCAGATCGTAACCACCGTGCGTTAGCGCGGTAAGCCCGTCTCTTCCCAGAAGATAATGGTCAGCCTGGAAACCTTCAGTGCGCAACGCGTAGATGATGGTATCTGCGATCGCAACTTCGTCCTCTATGACAAGAATGCTTTGCATGCGAACAAGAGACCACGTCAACGAAGAGGTGGTTATTATCGCT
>DATLHW010000553.1:0-6899 GCA_035539675.1 Burkholderiales bacterium
GCGCCTGGGAGTCCGACATCGCCGCCGATCCCGCAAGGGGAGATGAGTACCTTGTCGATGAAGGTGCTGACGTCATGAGCGATTATTCTCGCGAGCCCTCGAAAAAGCTTCCCGAAGATATTCGGGTCTGGGCCAGAGAACTGCGTGGCCGTATGACTGATGCGGAAGCATTGCTTTGGAAGCTCTTGCGTAATAGGCGACTCGCTGGCTTTAAATTTAGACGCCAACATCCAATGGGACGGTACATTCTGGATTTTTATTGTGACGAAAAGAAGCTGTGCATAGAACTGGATGGTAGCCAGCACATGAAATCGGCTAATTACGATTCGAATAGGGATGCATGGCTACAGACGCAGGGCGTTCGCGTGTTGCGCTTTTGGACTAATCAGGCGCTGACGGAGACGGAGGGTGTAATGGAGGCGATTTACGAAGCGCTTTTGATCGAAAGGCCCCAGACGCCCCTACCCATGAACCGCGTCAGCGAACCACATCCCCCCTCTCCCGTAAACGGGAGAGGGGCCGGGGGTGAGGGCGTTAGCCAGGATAACGACCGCAATGAGTGAGAAAACATTTCTTGATGTAGTGTCGGCTCAATGCTACGTCGCCAATCCAATTTGGCGCCCTCACCCCAACCCCTCTCCCGCCTGCGGGAGAGGGGCTTTAACATCTTGAAAACGACGCCATGGCCCGCCGTCTAACCGACCCTCCCTATCTCGCCTTCCCGCTGCGCATGGAAGCGACTTCGCCCCGCCTCGCCGGTCGCGCGGAACACATTCGCGGACAGATCGAACAAGTGCTTTTCACCATCGCCGGCGAACGCGTGTTTCGTCCCGAGTTCGGCGCTGGTGTGAAGGCGCTGATCTTCGAACCGAATGCGTCGCCCTTGTGGCAGATAACACAACGCCGCCTCTCTTCCTCGCTCGCCGATGCGCTGGCCGGCGAAGTCGATGCGCGTTCGTTGGAAGTGGAAGTCACGGGCGAAGATGCGCAGTTGATTATTCGCGTCGCCTACACCTTGGCGGCTATCGGACGGCGCGAAGAATTTACCTGGACCTTGGGAGGCGCGTAATGGCTGAGAACCCTCAAGTCACCCTAACATTCCCCGGCGGTTGCCCCGATTGCGGCAGCCGCCAAGTCGATCTCCCCCAAGTATTGCCCGACGTCGGCGACGACTTCGATTGGAACGTCCGCGACTATGACAGCATCCGCTTGTTCATGTTGCAAGAGCTTGCCGCTCGCTTCACCGAACGCCGCCGCTGGACACCTGCCGACGTGGAAGTCGTAGTCGCCGAAGCGCTCGCCGCGCAATTGGACAAGCTTTCCGACATGCTCGACCGCGTCGCCGCCGAGTTCACTTTGGATACCGCTCGCCGTCCAGAGACTGTTCGGCGACTGCTCAATCTGATCGGCTACGACGCGCTAGGTCTTGCAAAAAGAATGCAGCAGGCGCCGTTCGATCAGGCGCCGCCAGCGGGCGACACGCGTAGCGACATCGAACGCTTCGATCAGTATTGGCTCGGCCACCCAGAGAAAATGGATCACGCGCGCCTCGCCGGCCCGCGTGCGGTGCGCACGCAGCGCCGCATGGTCACGCTGGAGGATTACGTCACGCGAGTGGAAGAACATCCACTCGTCGAACGCGCGCATGCGTGGCAAACATGGAGCGGCTCATGGCCGTTGATTCGCGTCGCTGTTATTTCCTTGGAGCGCCGGCCGCTCGATGCGACAGGCGTTTACGCCGATGACGTGTGGGAGGAAATCGAAACGTTTCATCAAGAGCGAGATCTTCTGCTGCCGCCCGCGGAATCGGGCGCCAGCGTGCGTAGCTTGTTGCATCCGTACATCGAAGCGTATCGCATGGCCGGGCAAGCCGTGGAGCTGGCGCAAGCGGTTGAGGTCGGCGTGGTGATGTTCCTTTCCATTCAGGTGGCGCCGAACTACTTTCAATCGGAAATTCGACATGCGATTAATCGTGTGCTCGGCACAGGTCCGAGCGGTTTCTTCGCGCCGGGGCGGTTGCGATTTGGCGAGGATTTGTGGGCGGGCGACATTATTCAGACCGTGATGAGTCTCGATGGCGTCATCAACGTGTGTCTCAATCGCTTCAAGCGTATCGGCGATCGATTTCCAGATATGTCAGGCGTGGGACGCATTCCGTTGGAGGGATTGGAAGTCGCGGTGTGCGACAACGTGGCCGGCCAGCAGTCGCGGGGGTATTTCAGGCTGACGCTGCATGGCGGACAGAAAGGCTAAGAATGATTGATCAACACCATCCCGTAGGAGCGAGCTTGCTCGCGATTGTCAGCGAGGCCCCGGACGCTCCGCTTCGCGAGCAAGCGCGCTCCTACCAATCCGGTCGCTTGCCAGCATGACTCCCCACGACCTCACCCGCTGGAATCGTTTCGGACTCAGCCGTATCGAATACGTCGACGGTAACGCCGCTGTATTTCTCGAACATCTTCGCGCAAGCTTGAACGCCGCTTTCCCAAACTGGACCTCGGCCGCAGCCACGATCCCTTCCGGTGAAACCGAAGAAGCGCTCAAGCAACGCATCGAAGCGTTATATAACAACGATCCAGACGACATGCTGTGGCGGCTCACGCGAAGTTTTGCGCGGGCTTGTCACGTGCTAAGCGGGACGCTGGACGCCTATGCGAACGAGGGATATTTGGGCACGGCGACGCAATGGGAAAACCTGCGCCGGCTAATCGGCATGCTCGACTACGCCCCACATCCAGCGGCATCGGCTTTTACGCCGCTGGTCCTTCTTTTCAAGGAAGGCATGGCGGGCGCGCTCTCCGCAGGATTTCAGGTTCGCTACAGTCCCACTGACGGCGGCAAACCGCTGATATTCGAAACGCTAGATGCGCTTAGCGGCGACGCTGAAGTCAACGTCATCTACCCCTACGAACACGACCACAGCCCCGTGGTGGTTAGCGGCACAAAGCTCACGCTCGACGGCAAGTACGACAAACTGAAAACCGGCGAACCCATCGTGCTGGAAGACGACCGCGACAGTACTCGTCTACAAGCGTATTTGATTCAAGGCATACAGGTTGGCGACGAAACGACGGTGGTGACCGTCTCGCCGCCGATTGCTCGCGCGCAAGGTTTTGTCGCGGGACATACGCTCGTGCATGCATCGCCCAAGGATAAGCTTTCGCCGATTGGTCCGGCGACAACGGGGGCCGAGGTGGGACGCGGATTGCAACTCACCGCGCCGGCCACAGGTTTGGCGGATGGCGACGTCGTGACCATTGGACGCGTCGGGGCCAAAGCGATCTTCCGCCGCATCAAGCAAGTCACCGATGACCGGCTTGTCTTTCACCACGCGCTTGGCGAAGTGGATCTCGCGAATGCGACCGTTGCGCTACCGATCACCGTGCCCATCGCGCGGCTCGGCGGCAGCGGACGCAACACGGATGACGACACCATACTTCGCGCGCTGTATATCGCCGGCGATTGGAGTTGGCTCGCTGGTCTATGGCTCGCCGATGTGCGGCATGTGGACGGTAAAGAGTATTTGCCGATGTACGAATGCATCAAGGCGCGTTACTTCCCGGTGACCGCCGAGTCGGCCAGCGGTGAACCGATCGAGGGCGATCCCGAACAGCCGCTGTCATTGGCCGGCTACACCGCGATCACCTTGGCTTGGAAAGACGATACCGACCGCGCGGATGACTCCCCCGATCTCTCGCTGGATAACCCGCAGACCTTGCTGGCGCCCTCGCAATCGGCGGGACCATGGCGTCCCGATACGTTCCTGCAAAAAAGCGCTAACCAACATCTCGCCGAACCCGTAGTCGTTTCTCAACCGAAGAAGACAGCGGCAGGCGATATCGCCGTGGTGACGCGCGGTGGACAAATCGCCTGGGCGCGGTTGCGCCAAGTGAACGTCAATCTGGATGCGGAGCAAGCGACGCTGGAAACAACTGGCGGTTGGCAGGATCGCGGCGGCGGACCATTCTTTCTCGCCAGCAGCAAGGTCTACAGCCACTTCACCGAGCAAGCGCAACTTTTTAATTGGCGGCAAAACGATACGTCCGTCTCGGGCTCCGAACTCAGCGTTGAAGAGATACCCGATGCGCTCACTGTTGGGCGAACGGTATTGCTTGATAACGGCGAGGCCGCAATTCGCACCAGCGTTGCCGAAATCGATACCGAAACGTCACCGCCGGTCATCACCTTCGTTGACGATCTGCCCGAAGGCAGCACTGCCGGCAATCTCATCGTTTACGGCAATGTCGTTATGGCCGGCCATGGCGAAACGCAGCCCACGAAAATCATCGGCAGCGGCGATGCATCGAGCAACAACCAGCGCTTCCTGTTGGATGCGAGCGATGCGAGCTTCATCACTGACGCCACGATGTCCTCCGGGGTCAAGGCGGATATCGACGTTCAAGTGGGCGACGAAAGTTGGACGCAAGTTGGCAATCTGAAGGATTCCGATCCGACCGAAGCGCACTTCCAGGTGCGGCAAACCGAGGATGGACGTTTGTGGATCGAATTCGGCGATGGCCGCAATGGAAGGCGGCTTCCGACCGGCGCGAATAACGTGCGGGCGACATATCGCAAAGGCTCCGGCTCCAGCGGCAATTTGGCGGTGGGAAGTTTGGTTAAACCAGTTAAGCCAAATGCGCTCGTCGATAGCGTTCTGCAACCCGTGGCGGCGAGTGGAGGAGGGGAGCGGGAAGCGGTGGAGACGTTACGCGAGAATGCAGCATCGTCGCTGCTCGCGCTTGAGCGCGCGGTGTCGCTGTCGGACTTCGCTTATCTTGCCCGCACTAACGCGGCCGTCGCACAGGCGCAAGCGTTCGCGCTACCGCCCGGACGTGGGCAACGGGAGAAGATTGAAGTCGTTATTGTGCCGGCTGGCGGCGCCAGCTTCACGACCGATCTCGGCGACACGCTCTCGGAATATTTGCTGGCGCATGCATTGCCGGGCGTAAGTCTTACGGTAAGCGCTTATCAGCCGCTGATGTTCTCGTTGCGGATCGCCATTCGCATCAGGACGGATGCGTTCGATGGCGACACGGTGCGCGATTCGGTGGAGGCGGCGTTGATAGCCGCGTTTTCTCAAGAGAGGCGCGAACTGGGGCAATCGTTGTATCGAGGCGAAGTCTATTCGGTTGTGGAGGCGGTGAACGGCGTGGAGAACAGTGATTGCGAGATTCTGCCGACAGTGGCGACGACGGCTAACGCGAAACGAATCGCGAAAGATCCCAATGGTTTTGTACTCGCCGTTCATCCGCAGCCGCGGCAGTGCGCGCATTTGGATACGACATCGCCGCAGATTGAGATTGAGGTGGAGGTGTTTACGTTATGAGATGCATACTGTTCGGCCCCCTGTATGCCGCGCCTCAGACCGCCCCCTCTCCCTTGAGGGGAGAGGGCCGGGGAGAGGGTGAACGCGGTGGCGAATCAAGCATCACCCTCTCCCCAACCCCTCTCCCCTCAAGGGAGAGGGGCTTTACTTCGAAGACGTTTGAGCCGCCCGCACAAAACAACGAGGGGCAACCATGACCCGCCCCATCGACTTCGCCACGCTGCTATACCGCCAGATCCCCGAGGTATTCCGCGAACGCGACAACCCGAAGCATGACGCCGATGGCGTTGTCGTCCAAGCCGGCGATCTCGCGCGATTGCTCGACGGCTATGGCGGCCTGCTCGATGCGCTCTATCGCACAATCCAACAACGCTACTACGACATCTTCCCCGATGAAGAAGGAATTGACGCCGAAGGCATGGCGCGCGGATGCCAACCTTGGGTGCTGCCCTACATCGCGCAGTTGCTCGACGCGCGGCCGATCTCACCGCTCGAATCCGGACAACGCGCCGAAGTCGCGCAAGCAGTCGCGTGGCGTCAACGCAAAGGCACGCCGGAAGCCATTGAACGAATCGCCGATGCAGTTGGCGGATTCGAGGTTGAAATTCAAGAAGGCTGGCGAATCGTCGCCGTCACGCCATGGGCTGGTTTGACCTTGCTACCTGCAAGCGTTTTCGGCGAAGCGGACGAAGACTTTCCGATCGCCATCTCTGATCGACGCGCCCGCCATCCCGGATTACCCAACGGCACGGTCGATTTCCGCCAAGCCTCTCGCGCGGTTCAAAGCGACGCCAGCATCACCACCTCTCAACAAACATCCTTCTCCGGTGAAACACTCTGGTGGCGACAAGCCAATCGACATGGCGCGCCCTGCTTTCCAGGCAGCTTTCAAGACGTATCCGCTCGCACGGCGGATGTACGCACGCCGACATGGCGAAGAGGCCACGCACATCCGCGCCGACTGACACTGCATGCGCCGCCATTCTCTGGTTACTTCGTTCCCGGCGCGCCTAGTCTTCAGTGGTCCAGCATTCGCGATGCTGTACTGGCGGGAGATCCGGCGCCCGAAGACTCTCCCGTGGATTGGGCTGTTACCGAAGGCGCTCGCAAAGAGATCGCAATATGGGGAAAACATCGCGCAACCGATCGTGATCCAGCCCCAGTAAAAATCCGTGGCGTCGTAGAACTGGATGTGGAGGCGCTTTGGCATTTCAGCAATCTCTGGTTCGATAACAAGCTGGATATCGACAACGCTTACGTCATCGCTGAAGGCTGTGCATTCCGTGAATTGCATACCCACATGGTGAATCGCAATCGTCCAGTGGTTTACGCACGCGCTTGTCTGTTCTCCAAGCTGCTTGCGCCGCGTTCGTTAGTCAGACTGGAGCATTGCACGCTACTGACGCGGCTTATTTGCGAACGATTGCAGACGAGCGATTGCATTCTGATGCCTGTGCCGCATAAGGAGCTTGACGACACAGATGTGCCTGCGGCCGGGTGTATTCGTTACTCGCGATTACCCGAGGTCGATTCGGGGGATTGGGTTGCGGACGGCGCTCCCTCGGCGCTCAAA
>DATLHW010000554.1:0-8028 GCA_035539675.1 Burkholderiales bacterium
GTTGCGTATTGAACGGCATACGGCGGAAGGCGCTGTCGCTTTTCCGCCCTACGTTCTGTAATTGTTCGGACGAATGAATGTCACTTCAAAACATAGCGCCTGACGCGCCGATTGCCGAGGCGCCCGCAATGGCGAACCAGGAATTGGACATCGTGCTCAAGCCCATATCCCACCCGGATTTGGGTGATATCCGTATTGAGGATGATCTGTTTGCCGTCGGCCGGACCGAACCGCCATTCGACTCCTATTCGGCAGAAATCACCGCCGACCTATCCCGCCGGCACGCAAGAATCTTCTCCGAGTACGGTGATGTTTATGTCGCGGATTTGGGCAGCAAGAATGGAACGACCGTAAACGGCGTCAATCTTCAGCAGAAGATCGCCAGGCTTCGCGATGGCGACGAGATCTGCTTCGGCGGAGCGCTGTCGTACCGGGTGCAATTGCGCGCGCGAGCGGCGAAGCCGGCGCGGGTGGCGCAGCTCATCAGCCTGACGCTGACGCCGGAGCGCAGCGACTTGGGACTTGAACCAATTGTCATTACCCAATTCCCATTCCTGATCAGTAGAGCCGATGACATATTCTCGCGTTACAAGAATGATTACCCGCATCAAGTGAACTATGTTTCGCGCCGTCATGCCCACATCTTTTTGAAAAACGGCTCGCCATTTGTGGAGGATCTTGGCGGCGCCAATGGCACTTTCGTTGCGGGTAAGCGGTTGGACGAGCACGCCATGCCATTGAGTGACAGAGACGTCCTGGCGTTCGGCGGCCATCACTTCGTCTACCGGGTGAGTCTTCAAAAGGCGGAGCCCGAGCTTGCTTCGCCTCCTATCGATCCGACAGTCACGAAATTGAGCCGGCCGATACTGAGCGCGGCCGACGGCGTTGGCGATGCGGACAAGACAACGTTTGTCGGGGCCGCCGATTCGTTTCTTGATATTTTTTGCATCGATCAGGCGAGTCAACAGGATGAGGAGATTAACGTCGAGGCGGCGCCGCCGCTCGACGACGTTAACAAGGAAACGGAGAAACGTCGTAAGCGAAGCAAGTTCGCCATTTTCCTATCCGAACTGAACACGGCATTCGCGGGAAGCGATCGAGTCAGCATGAAGCGCGCGTTCCGATGGGGAATATCGCTTGTGACGCTATTGGGGGCGCTGACCACCATACCGTACTTCATAGGAGCCCCCGAGCGCGAATTGAAGGGGCTATTGGAGAGTGGCGATTACACCCGCGCGGCGACAATGGCTAACCAGTACCTTAAGCAAAGCCCGGACAACCCGGCGCTGGAGGCGCTAGGCGTCGAAGCCTTACTCAAGGCATATACGCCCAGTTGGCTGGCTTTGTTGAAAGCGCGCGAATTCGATCGCGCCGCTGCGGTTCTCGCCGATATGAGTAAGCTCGGCGACGTTAATGCGGCCGCATCGCCGTTGGTGAGCGAACTTGAATGGATGGGCGACCTTGAAAAATTCGTCTTGGGCAGGGGGGGAGTGGAGGCGCCCATACGAATTTACTCCGATGAGGAAAAGATATGGGCGCTACTGAAACGATGGGAAGAGGGTGTCCAGGAACATCAAAGCGCTTTCACCGCGATCTCGTCCATGGCGCCAGCGTTCAAGGAGCCGTATGCGGAAGCGCTTAGCCATCTTCGTAAACTTCAGAGCGACGATTCGGTTTATCTGGCGGCGATCGAGCGACTGAAGGTCGCGATAAAAGCCGAGTTGAATCGTGACAATCTAGCCTCCCTGGAGGCCGTGCTGAAGGAGTATTCGGAGAAGTATCCGCGGTTGGATGTGGAAAGCGTGCGTCAGGACTTGCGTCAATATGCCGCATTGGAAAATGAAACGGCTGCGAGACGCTTAGGGCCTCTTACCGTGCTTCTGACCAAGGTTCAATTCTCAACGCCGCCTTTTCAAGAAAAGTTTCGCGCCTTGGCGTCTAGCGGCCGTCTTCCTTCCGCCGACGTGATTCAACAATATCAAGCCGTATCCAAGGCTTGGCGAGAGGGAGACATGGATCAGTCCTTCGCCGGTCTGCAACGCATGACTACTGGTCCGTGGGCGGACGCGGCTTCAGCGGAACTGGCCCGTAGGAAAGCAATCACGGAACAGTTCACGACGCTGCAAAAGTCGCGCGGCGCCAAGGATTACGACGAGCGCCTTTTATCGTTTTACGGCGCGCTGGATCTTGACGAGGATACCCACTTTATAAAGGCCACCGAGGCGGATGTCGGCCTTTATAAAGACAAGGCGCTCGGACACGCGCGGGAGTTGTTGAACAAGGCGCAAGCGCAATGGCGCGAATACCGCGAGAACGGCGCCATTGAAGGTAAGCAGCGGCTTGAGGGCGGTATCTCGCCACAGTTTCGTACGCAGGCGCGGTTGCTCTCCGAAGCGCATGAAGGCGCGCGGCAAGGCATGTTGATTTATACGCAACTGAAAATCGATCCGCCCCCTGAGTGGCGCAAGGCGAGGGAAGAGATTAACGCGGAAGCGGAGTTGCAGCGCAAGTCGATGCAGGAACTGCGGACCGTGTTGGAGCCGAAGCTATGGAAGGAAAAGCTGGCGTTGTTAGGAGGTCAAGACAATGACAAATGACAATCGCCTCAAACCACTTACCGAGGCGCTCGATGATCACAGCGCCGAAGGCATTTCGATTCTGATGGCGGAGCCTTGGCGGTTCATGTACGCAACGGTCATCGCAATGGTGGCGCTGGTGTTTGCTGCATTGGTGTGGTCGTTTTTTGGTCATGCGGATGTGCTCGTCACCGCACAGGGCGCACTCTTGCCGGAATCGGAGGTGCGTCGTTTTTATGCGCCGGTCGATGGCGAACTGGCGAACCTTTATATCGCAGAGGGCCAGCCGGTATCCAAGGGCGACGTGCTCGCCAGACTAAACGCCAGAGGCGCGATCGAGGCGGCTACCAATGCTCTGGATGCGCAGTTGAAGCTTGAGGCCGCGGAGCGCGAATGGCGGGAGTTTCCCGAGAAGAAAGCATTGATGGAACGCCGGGCGGCGGCGTTGAAACAAGCGATGGAAGTCGAAGAGCATCAGCACGAGAAGCGCGCTTCGGAAGGAACGGCGAAGCTGGCGGAAGGGCAGAAGGCGCAACTTCAAGAGGCGCGCACCAATATTGAAGAAGCGCGTCGAGCCCGCGACGCCGCCAAGCAGGAGGCCGACAAGTATGCGCGGTTGTTCTCAATGCCCGGCGGCGGCGGCGTGTCGCAGCTTCAGGTGGAAAGCAAGAAGAACGCGCTGCTTGCCGCCGAGAACGCCTTTCGAGTAGCGCAGTCAAGACTCGGCGAACTGAACGTTCGGCAAAGTCTGGAATTCGAACAAGCGCAGGCGCAACTGGAGACGAGCGGCCAGGAGCTCACCAAACTACAGTTACAGTATGACGCCGCAGAGAAGGAAGTCGCCAATACCGAAGAGAAGTTGCGGTTGCAAGTGCAAACCGCGCGCCTTGTCGCCGATGCGGCTGCGCGGATTCGATTCGAGAACATCGATAAGGACAACTTTCTTCTTATCGTTGCGCCAGTGGATGGCGTCATCACGGATGTCACATCCACGCAGCCCGGCGATAAAGTTGAAGCGAATACGCCCCTGGGCGGCATTGCACCGAAGAGCGCGCGTCCCATTCTCAAGATCGGGATCGCCGAGCACGATCGGGCGTTCTTGCGGGAAGGGCTTCCGGTCAAGTTGAAGTTCAACGCATTTCCCTATCAACGGTATGGCCTCATCGATGGCGCATTGGCGTTTATTTCACCTGCGACAAAACCGGATCCCCAGACGAAGCAGCCGGTTTACGAGGGGCGTGTAACGCTTGGACGCGATCATTATCTGGTTGCGGAGAATAAGTATCCGTTGCGATATGGAATGACGGCGACGGCGGAGATTGTGGTGCGCGAGCGGCGGTTGATTGATCTGGCTTTGGATCCGTTCCGGCAGGTGGGTGGGTGAAATTGTCAGTGTCCGGGATTCGGGCGAACGCCCCCTCTCCCTTGAGGAGAGGGCCGGGGAGAGGGTGACGGCGGAGCCAATTTAAACATTCACCCTCTCCCCAACCCCTCTCCCCTCAAGGGAGAGGGGCTCTAGCTTAAATCGAAGGAGTCCATGAAATGACCGCCATTGTGCGAATCGATGATGAAGTTCTCGACGTCGAGGAATTCGTAAGAATATTGAAGCTCACCGGGCAGTTCGAGAGTCTTCTTGAGCAAATCGTGAGAGACAAACTCACGGTCCGCGCGGCGAAGAAGCAAGGCGTTTCCATCTCTGACAACGAGATACAGGAGCGCGCCGATCAGTTCCGCAGAGTGCGCGGTTTGCATCGAGCAGCCGATACGAACCAATACCTCGATTTGCTTAGGGTTAGTCTGGACGAGTTCGAATCGTTCATCACGGAGAGTCTGTATCAAGAGAAGATGTTGGAAACGGTCTGTAACGACAAGGCCGTGGAGGCCTACTTCAAACTGAACTCTCCTAAGTTCGACAGCATCGAGGTCAGCCATATTGTTCTCGATACGGAAGGTAAAGCGAGGGAGATGATTTCTATACTGGAAGAAGACCCGGAAAGCTTCGCGGAAATGGCTCGCGAGCATTCGATCGCCGATACGCGAGAGAAAGGCGGCGTCATCGGGAAGGTGTTGCGAGGCTCCCTCAAGACGGATGTCGAGGCCAAGGTATTTAACGCTTCCGTTGGCGATTTGCTCGGTCCGTTTCCATCGTCTGATCGCTCTATCTACGAGATATTCCTGGTGAACGCGAAACATCCCGCGACGCTGGACGAGGAAACATCGACGGAAGTGCGGCGCTTGCTTCGCGAAGAATGGCTTTCGGCCAGGGCGCAGGAGCACATCATCGAGGCGAGATAGTGTAGAGCCGTGACGTTGTTTTTTCCCTCTCCCGCAGGCGGGAGAGGGGTAGGGGAGAGGGCGATTGAATGATCCAGGCTCGCGGCTAACACCCTCACCCTCAACCGGCTCCGCCCCCCTCGCTTCGCTCTCCCCGCCTGCGGGAGAGGGGAGATAGATACAGAAACCTATGGACGCACCATCAAAGCAGCAATCCCTCGTCGATTTTCTATCGTCGGTGGAAATCCTGTCCCCATTCACTCGCGATGAACTTGAGCGCGTGGCGGAGCACACCGAATCCCGGTTCTATTCTTTCGGCGAAACAGTGTGCAACGCAGGCGAGCCCGCCAACGGCCTGTTCGTGATCAAGTCCGGTTCCGTTCGCATATTCACCGAAGAGCATGGCAAGGAAATCAGCATGGGTGTGCGGAAGGCGCGCGAGGTATTTGCCGATATCGCCATGTTGCGGGACCAACGCCACGAATCCTCCGTTCGCGCTTCCGTGAAGACCGAACTCTTGTTTATTCCGCGCACGATCATCGAGCCGATCATCGCTCGCAACCCGGCCGCACAGGCGTTTGTCGCCAGCTATGTCGCGATCAGTTCGGCGGGAGGATTCGTCGCTCGGCTATTTGATCTTCGCGGCAAGATAAACAAAGCCGAGCTCGAAGAGTTCGTGCGCAGCGTCGGCGTGAAGCGAGTCAGCGCCGGTAAGGAAATTCTGAAACAGGATTCGCGGGACGATCGCAGGTTGTACGTCGTGCGCCAAGGCGAGGTTCGCATCGTACGCAACGAGGAGGGAACGGAGCTCATCCTCGCCACGCTTCGGGAAGGCGAAATATTTGGCGAGAAGGCTTGCGTAATGCGTCAGGAGCAGATGGCGTCGGCAGTCGCCAGCACGGACGCCACGCTACTGGTTATCCCCGAGAAGACCGTTCATTTCATTCTGGAACGCAATCCCAAGCTACGGGAGGTGTTGGAAGAGAGAATTCGATTCGTCGAAAGGGAATTGCACCGTCAGAAGAAATTGGCGGAAAGACGTAAGCGGCCCGTTTTGCTTGATCTGACCTCCAAGCCGAAGTTGGGTGAAAAGATCATTAAGCGTTTTCCGCTCGTCGAGCAGGCCGAGGAAATGGATTGCGGCGCCGCGTGTCTGGCGATGCTTTGCAAACACCACGGGATTCCCATGACGTTGGGCAAGCTTCGGGAATTGGCCAATGTCACCACGCAAGGCGCGACCTTGGACAGCCTCGCACGCGCGGGCGAATCGCTAGGCTTCACGACGCGGGGAGTCCAGTGCACCTATGAATCGCTACTAGGATTCGATCTTCCTTTTATCGTGCACTGGGAGGGTTACCACTACATCGTGGTGTATGGACTTTCGAAGCGCCATGTGTGGGTTGCCGATCCGGCGATTGGCTTCAAAAAAATGAGCGTGGAAGAGTTCGAGCGTGGTTGGAGCGGGACCTGTTTATTGTTCACGCCTGGCGCGGACATGGTTCCACTGGCCGCATCACGGTCGCCCTGGGTCCGCTTCGTTGGGTATCTGAAGCCGTACAAGAAAATCCTTGGGCACCTCGTCATGGCGACCTTCGTGATCCAGATGCTGGGCGTCGTGCCGCCGCTGATCATTCAGAATATTCTGGATGGCGTGATCGTGCACCAGAATGTCAGCCTGTTACACCTGCTCATCATCGGCTTGATCATTTCCAATCTTTTCACCCAGATCATGTCGACGATAAGAGCATTCCTCGCGAACTTCATGGTGCGCAACATGGATTTCTCGATGATGTCGCAATTCTTCAAGCACACGATGTCGTTGCCGTTTTCTTTCTTCGCCAAGCGGAAAACGGGCGACATTTTCGCGCGCTTCGAGGAAAACCAGACCATTCGCGCCTTTCTGACGGAATCAACTGTCACCACGGTGCTTAATCTGCTCATGGTGTTCATCTATTTCACGATCATGTTTTTGTACAACGTGAAGATGACCCTGCTGCTCATCGCGTTCATCGTCCCCATCATGGCGTTGACCGTGCTGGTGACGCCGAAGATAAAAAACTACGCACGCGAAGTATTCACTTCAACGACCGACGCCAAAGCCTTTTTGATGGAAACGCTCGGAGGCGTGGAGACCGTCAAAGGCATGGGCAGCGAGCGTCCGGTTCGTTTGAAATGGGAGAAGAAATACGTCAAGGCGCTTGAAACGCAGTATCGGGCGCAGGTGTTTCATATCCTTGTGGGGCTTGCCAGTCAGTTGCTCAATGCGGCGACAACCATATCCATCCTTTGGGTAGGCGCGAGTCTGGTGCTTGCCCGCGAACTCACCATTGGCCAATTGATCGCGTTTAACGCGTTGATGGGCAGTGTGCTCGCCCCGCTAATGGGATTGATCGGACTGTGGAGTCTTTTGAATGACGCTGGCGTCGCCATGGAGCGCCTCGGCGATGTGCTGGATATGGAGCCCGAGCAAAAGCCACAGGATCTTCCGTCCCGGGTCGTGCTGCCCGATTTACAAGGGGAGATCCGTCTTGAAGGCATCTACTTCCGCTATGGCGGCAACGAAACGCCTTATGTTCTCGAAAATATCAGTCTGGACATCAAGCCCGGCGAACTCGTCGCCATCGTCGGCCGTAGCGGCTCGGGGAAAACAACGCTGGCGAAACTGCTCGTGGGCTTTTATATACCGACGGAAGGGAAAGTGGTCGTGGATGGTTATGACATGAGCGTGATCGATAAGGAGTATTACCGCGCTCAAGTCGGCTATGTGATGCAAAGCAATTTGCTGTTCTCGGGAACCATCGCCGAGAACATCGCCAGCGGCGATGACAGCCCGGATCGCCGGCGAATCGAAGAAGTGGCGAAGATGGCCGATGCGCATGCATTCATCAGCAAGATGCCTTTGGGCTATGAGCAAATCGTCGGTGAACGTGGCGTTGGATTGTCCGGCGGGCAAATTCAGCGGCTTTGTATCGCGAGGGCGTTGTATCACGATCCGCGTCTATTGGTTTTTGATGAGGCGACCTCGGCGCTGGATACACAGTCCGAGAGCAACATCATTGGAAACATGAACGATATTCTCAAGGGACGTACCGCCGTTATCATTGCGCATCGGCTCAGCACGATCATGCGGGCGGATAAAATTCTCGTGTTGTATGAAGGCGCGATTGTGGAGCAGGGA
>DATLHW010000555.1:0-2838 GCA_035539675.1 Burkholderiales bacterium
TCCTCGACAAGATCAATGGCGTTGAGGACCCGCTGGAAGAAGGCGAGCTTGGCAAGATACTGGCCGTGAAGCAGAGCCTGGCCGATGCGATCAGCGCGACCGTCAAACCAATTCTCTCCACGTCGCCGACCGACTCATCCACCATCGCCGCGGCAGTGGAGACCATGAAACAACAGCTCCTCAACACGCTTGGCCCAGCCTTCGCGGCAGGCGCCGTGGTGGTGTTTGGACTCGATCAGGTTTCCGGCGCCGATGGCGACGACCCGGCTGGTCCACCCTCTCTCTATGGCCAGCCAGCGAAAGTCGCAAGCGACTCGAACGCGACGGAAGACAGCAATCAAAACTACACACTCACGCCCGCCCGCATTCCACTCGCCGCAACGGCAAACGGCGATGCGCCGCGTCTCGCCTTTAACTTCATCTCGAAAAATGTAGACGCCCAAGCTTATGTTTCGCTGAGCATGCAATATCAGATCACTCACATGGAGTTCGACCGAACCACAGTGCCGGGAATCGAGAACTATGTGGAAAGCCAGTGGCTCATCTTCATCAATGGTCCATTTGATTACGCGCTGGGAGAAGGCACGCAATACATTCCCGTGCTCAATCGGGCATTGCCTGTTCCCCCCACAGTAAAGACGCAGACAGCAACGGCTGCTAACGCGACGTCCGACACGACGACGCTTACGCCGGCGGATCTGGCCACGTGGGACTATGGATTTGACTATACCTACCCGCAAGCGGCGCAGGATGCGGTCAACATCACCATCACGCTCAACGTCCCGCCGCCGCAGACCTTGTACGCCGCAAGCGACGAACCGGATTTGTTCGATACGCTCGCCAACTTCATCACCAACTATCCGGCGATTTCGGCTGACCTCGATACCTATCTCGTCAAGATCAATGGTCAGGCCGTCGATCAAACGACCGTCGATAAAGCCACGCAGGCAGTCACCGCTTTCCAGGATTTGATCAGTCAGGTCTCCACTGCCTATGCCGCACAATTTTCCAACGCGTTGATGCAGTCGGCAGGCGCCGAGGATGTGACTGTGCCTATCGTTTTTGACGCGTTGCTGGAAGACGATGGCGCGGGCAATGCGCTATATGCCTTGCGCGATGTCACTATCGCCGGTATTGCAGCCACATATCAGAGTCAGAATCAGACGATAAGCAATGGCGCAATCACGCTTCCTGCGCCGATCATGGAAATTCTGCCCGAACAATACAAGGCCACACCCGTAAACCCACCGCCCACCGGGGCGACGCTTGCCTATCGCTATGTAGCCAGCGATGGTTCAGTTCTGTCGTTTACAAACGCGTTGGCGGAGCCTGAACGGGACGTGACGCTGCTGGAATTGAACGTGATGGTCTACAAGAACGCACAAGCCTCTCTCTTCGCCCAACGCAACAAATACCTCGTTCCCGATTTCCAAATCGAGACTGTTCAAACCATGCCGGAATTTTTGTATCAGACGCCGGTCGTTAAATTCACCGATCCGATTCTGCCTCGAATCACATGGCCGTCTTATTCTTTGCGGCAAGTTCAACCGATTGGGGGAACGGACGTAAACGCGTACATGGCCGGCTTCTTCAACTCGCTGTTCCAGGGAGCGACCGGACAATTGAAGCTGTCCATGACTGGCAGCTATTCCTACAATTTGGTCGCTGCTCTTGCGACAATGCCACGAACCTATCTGCCGATTAACCTATTGCCAGCGACTGAAATCACGCTCGATGCCGCGAATCCGCCGGCAGCGGCGATGGCGCTGACGCAACAGGTAGCCGATTGGTATACGCAGAATCAGCCGACCACAGGTGGCGACGCCGCGATGGATTTCGGTCTTAAGTTCTTTTCCAATCTTAGTTCGGAGCAGTTGTTGCTGTCAGTGGATGATCTTTATTGGGAGGTGTTGAAATGAACTTCTCATCGACGACAGCTTAAGAATAAGCCTTACGCAAAAATGTCCCAGACGCGTAGGGCGGAAAAGCGATAGCGCCTTCCGCCGTATGTCGCGAAATAGAGCAATATTCGTTTTTAAGTTCACATACGGCGGAAGGCGATAGGTAACATTGCATACGGCGTATGCCATTCGGTTATTACGATCTACGTTGCAAAGAACCACACTTACGTTTAGGGAATCTTGGGCTTACTCCGAGCATTCGCTTCCAGTTTCTTGCTTAGCGAATTGGGCTTAAAACTGACTCTTTGATCCTCCACCAAATTACCCTCCGTCAAATCTTTTAACACAATATCGGGAATCCTATCGCGGCTTAGTTTCATGACTTTTCTTGTATCAGCCAACTGGAAAATAACCGATCTAATAACGCCGTTCTGCTCTTCCACATGCATAACTATGTTTTCCCGCGTACTCGTCGGCGCCGACGATTGCGGTATCCGCTCCCACGCACTTTCTCCTCCAAGCTTAACACTGACTTTTTCGCAGTCCTTCCTCGTGAATTCATGCGCCAGCATCATTCTCGCCGTCATGGGCACGATCAATGGGGATACGGGCGGCTTGAAATCCGGCCGGCAATAATTCCCATATTTATCCACTAAAAAGTTAGACACCAAATCACTGACAGTTCGCTTATCCGCGCCCTGGGGAATCCCATAAATCCCATTATTGACATCAATGAAGGCTATTTGTTTTTCCAATACGCCCAATCCAACAGTGTGTATAGACACGCCCTGGTGTCCGCCCCATCCAAATGTAAGGAGATATCCTCGCCCTGGTTTGAAAGTTGTCCCGTTAAGATAGGATGGGATTGTGCTTTCAACTAATTTTCCTGGCTTTACGAAAATATGATTTTTGTTGCGATCGGTGAGTTCGTCCCATT
>DATLHW010000556.1:0-17545 GCA_035539675.1 Burkholderiales bacterium
AGACAGCGTGTTGTAATGACCCTCCTGAATCGGCTTGACCAGACTTGGCAGCGCCTCTTGGGGCAGCTTCTTCACTCGTTCGGGGAAATGGCGCGCGGTTACGTACAACAATCCCGAGTTATGGATCAGGCCATCGTAATAGGATTCGAAGCCCGTGCGGCCGCCGCCATCGAATTTGACATCGCTGATGAGTTTGTCCGCGAGACGGTCTTGCTTCATCAAGCGATAGATCGCGGCGAGGTAGGCGGTGGTGAGGTCTTGTCGCCACGTCTTCGCGTATTGCGCTTCAAGTCGTTGCTGTAGCGACGCGGCATAGTTCGTGGTGACTCGGCCTTGACGCGTGAGCAGGTAGATCGCATAGGCGCGCACTCGTTCGCCTGCCATCGAGCGGTCTTCGCCATTGGGTTCGCTAGCGGCGAGTTGGTCGAGATAGGATTCAGCGAGCCGTAGCATGTCGGCTGGAATGGCGTGGCCACGGTCACGCGCTTCGAGCAGGAAGTGCGTGGCGTAGACGCTCACATACTCGTTTACATGGAAGTTCGCCGCCCATAGGCCGAATCCGCCTTCGCCGTTTTGACGTGAGCGTAGAACGGCGATCAGGTCGGCTAAAGAATCGCCGGATTTCGCCTTGACGTATCCAAATTCCGGACGTTGAGCGAGCACCATCGCGGGCACGCCTTGGCTGACTAGTTGTTCGGTACAGCTATAGGGGAAGTTGTTGAGATACGCGGTAAGGCCATGCGCGAGCGTCAACGGCAGGTTCGATGCGCCTGCTTCGAGCGTGCGGTACTCGGGATACATATTGCGAGTGATCGGCGTATCCACGGACTTGCCGGTGCCAATCTCGCCAGCGGCGAGCGTGGACATGTATGGAACCACGGGGCGAACGCTGATATCCACCGCGATCTTGCCGGACTTTCCATTAAGCGCCGATGTGAAGGTTAGCGTGCCTGAGCCCAACTTCTCCTTGGCGCGCAGCCGGAACGTTGTCGAGCCTTCGCGTAGCTCGCCGATGGTCAGATTCGTTTTGGCGCTGCCCACTACTTCGAAATGAGGGGATGGCGTTAGGCCGACATTGATTGCCGCATCGGCGCCGGAACCCGCCACGTTGTTCGCCACGCCAACGCTGACCGAGAATTCATCTCCCGGCGCGACTGTGGTCGGTACATTCGGAGAGAGGACGAAGTCGCCTCGTACGGTTGTTTTCTTTTCAACAACGCCAATAGCCGCGTCGGACACGCTCACCGCCATCACGCGCAGGCTGCCGTTGAAATAATCAGGAACCACGTAATTCAATTCCCGCTCGCCAGCAGGCATATCAATGAGCCCTGACCAGTAGGCGACCGGCTTGTCGCGTTTACGTTTGAACGGGTTCAGATTACGGCCGAGTGCGCCTGCATCGCCGCCGGGCGCCGCTGTGGTGGCGAGGCGTTTGAACTCAGGCAGGATGAGGTCGAGGATCTGCGCGGTTTTCACGTCGAGCGAGCGTTTCTGGAAAAAATATCCGAGCGGATTCGGCGTTTTGTACCCCGCTACTTGCAGGATGCCTTCATCAATCGCGAACACCACGACGCGGGTGGGCATATCGCTCTTCACCTTGAGCTTGAGCGCATCGCCCGGTTTCACCAAGGTTGGCGCTGTGACATCGAGCTTGGCTTTGCGCTGGTCCAGATTAACCTGGAATGGCGTTACCCCGTAGGAAAGCGGGCTCATGAAAATTTCTTCCGATCCTGCATCGCGCACGAAAGAAACGGAGACGTAGCCGTTGCCTTCGAAGCCTGCGGGGATCTTGATCTTCTGGACGCTGCTCGTTGTCGTGGATTTGAACCAGCGATAGGCGTGCACCTTTTCGCGTTCGAGCGTGATAAGCCCTGCGCCGACGTAAGGCGCCTTGATCTGCACTTCGATTTCTTCGCCCGGTTGGTAGTCGGCCTTATCGAGGGCGAGTTGCAGTTCGGCGTTCTTTTCCAATGATCGAGTGACATTTGCGGCGCCGGCGACGTTGTATTCGACGCGGGACAGATCAAGGCCGCTGGCGTCCCGAACGACCAACGCGTACGCGCCCGGCTCGGCGCTGGGTAGGGGATAGGTAGTGCTGGCGGCGGAAATCTTGAACGGCGTTTCCGACAGCTTCACTTCTTTCTTCACCGATTCGTATTTGTAGATTCCGCTGTCCTGCTTGGTCAGCACGGACACATATTTTCGTTCGATGTGGCTTATCGTGAGCCCAGCAAGATCGATCTTTTTCGCTTGCGGATTGATAGCGATGAATTCCACGCTTCGCGCTGAACCCTTGCTGACATAGCCCAGATCACCATCAGGTTTGTAGCCGACGAGATGGGGCATCGACGAAACCAGTCCGCCCGCCTCGGCTGTGACGCTGCGTCCGCCTTCCGCTTCGAATCCCTGGGCAACTACGAGCAAGCGATACGTCGCCCGAGTAAATCGTTGAAGATTGAGATCGAATTCCGCCTCGCCTTTGTCGTCGGTTTTTGTCTCGGCGAGTCTTTCGTTGAAGCCTTCTTTGCTTCGCTGCGGATCATAAAAGATGTGTTGGCTGTAACGCGGAAATGCCGGGTATGCCGGCGCGAGCGTCATGGTTCCCGTTACGCGACGATTCGCGGCAGGCGTGCCGAAGAGATTCTGAAGCGAGACGCGCGCCTTGAGGTCCTCTGGCGAAACCCAGCCTTCCGTGGCTGCGCTGGATAGCCATGCCGTCATGCGCATTCGATCAGGTTGGAACTCTTGCACTTTGACTGACAAGGAGCCCAGCAGACTCGCTGGTTCGTTATCTTTCACAATGTGCAGGTTGATGTTGTAGTCGCCAGTCGGCGATGTATCCAGTGTGGTGAAGCGGAGTTCTTCGAAGGCGCTGGCGGATAGCTTGAGTTTTTCTCGTTTAATGGTGAGGCCGCGTGCGTCTGTGACGATGGCTTCGAGCGGAATGCCAGCGAGCTTGGTCGCCCAGTCGCCTGCTTTCACAATCATGCCGACGCGAATTTCATCGCCCGGTCGGTAGATGCCGCGATCTGAGAAGAGATAGGCCGTGAGCTTGTCGGTCTGAGCCGTATTCGCAACTCCGCCAATGTCAAAGCGTGAAATATCCAGCTCGCGATCGGATCGATTTATCGGAAGAAAAGAGACATCGCCACCCTTGCGGACCAAGTAGAGCGCTGGCTGTCGTTCGCGTTTGAAATTCTTGAGATTGGGGAAGCGCGCGTGGCCCTCGTTGTCGGTGGTCTGAGTCAAGACGGGAAGGCCATTCTTGCCAAGCACTTCGACCGTGGCGCCGAAAACAGGATCGCCGTTCGCGATGGATTGGACAAATATGTCCTGCGCGCCATCGACGGATTTCTTCACCAGCATCCCGAGATCGGTGACGACGACTAGCCTAGTGTCGGGGGAGCCGAAGCGAGTCTTGATGCGACCGTCCTTACGCAGCTCGACACCCTCTACTTTGAGCATGAAGACGCCGCGTTTATTGTCACCGGATTTGTCCAGATATTTGCTGACATCGAAGGCGTGGTATTGCGGCTTTCCGGGGGCCATTTTTGGCAGCGCGACGGACTCCTCGAATCTTTCGACGAGATTCGTTGCATCCAAATGTTCCGAAAAATCGGGTTTGGCGTATTGCCCCGAGCTTTGCGTGACGAAGTGCTGAATCTGGTTCGGCAGTAGACGTCCCAATTCATAGTGAAGCGCTGGCGTATCGCGGGAGAAGACGGAGAGCTTTTTCTCGCCGCTCATTGCGAGAAGCGACCCGTTTGCGAGAATGCGCACTTCCTTTGGATATTCGGGAACTCTGACGATGGCGTCGTAAGGCTTTCGCATCAGATAGCCGCCGAACGACTTGATGTCTTTGTTGATTCGAAGATAGACGTAACGGCCAACATCCGCCTGATATTTGAAACTGTGGATCTGCGTGAATTCCCGTTCGGATGGTATGGCCTCCAGCTTGAGCGCCTCGCTCTGTTGGAGAATCTCCGGTCCGATGACGGTGACATCTCCCCAGCTATAAGGGCGTTTGCGTTCCTCAGGTTTCGTTGCCGGGTGATAGATCGGTAGTGCGTAGGCGGCGACGTTGTTGGCGAAGTCCTTTTCATGCACGGTGGCCGAGGTTTCCAACACCAATACCTGCTCCGGTTCAAAACGCTCGTTGTTGGCGAGCGTGGGAGCGGCGCTTTGCACTTGAAGCCCAAACAGTCCCGGCACGGCCACCGCTTGATTGAGAGCGGTCGCGATTGCGGGTCCGCCTTGTTTCGCGCGGGGGCCAGCGGCCATGGTGGCGCGGATGATGCTGTTTTCTTTCGGAATGGGGAGCGGCGCTGAATGAATGTATGCGTTGAGCTTAAGCTTGTCGTAATTCACCGTGAACTTGGTGTCCACGCCATCGGTGGGTAAATCGGGTCCCTGTAATTTAAGGGTGATTTCTTTTTCCAAAGTGGTGGGATCGACGGGGTGGCTGAAGTTGATAGTGAATACTGCTTTCTTCAGATTAGGGTCGACGGGATCTTGGTAAAACTCGCTTGATTGAAAGGCTGCTACGAAGGGTGCGCTCTGGAATTTGAAGCTGTATTCCGGGAGCCGGACCTGATCGGTGACGAAACCCTTCTTGGCCATGGTTACCGAAAACTCTTGCCCGACCGGCCAATCGGTTTGGGGATGAAAGCGAAGCTCCTTGTCGTTTTCCCAAATCCAGCGGCCTTGAATCGCAGGCGATATTTCGATGTCTGTTGTTACTTCCTTGCCGGCGTTGGCGAGTGGCGCCACCGAACCTTGGAAGCTGACGATCAATGGATCTGGACGAGCGTCCTTAACTTCGATCTTCGTGCGCTCTGGCGCCTTTGTTGAATAGAGAACTTCGACTGGTTTCGGCAGTGCTTGATACCACCGCCATCCGCCGTATGCGCCGACAGCCACGATGAGAAACGCCGCCATGCCGCCGTAAGCAATACGGGGATTCGCTTTAGTCCAGGTTGACGTTCGTTGCGTGGCTCCGCTGAGCCAGGGTAGCCACGTGGGCGTCGTTAATTGAATGCCGAAGAGATTTCGCAATAGCCATGCGATTGATGTCCCGAGGATTTTGAATCCTCGGGCAATTAACGCAGAGAGTGTTTGGAAGAACCGCAGCAATTTGCTCAGGAGGCTATTCATTGTTCTTCTCATCCTTAATGAAGAAGACTTCAATTGTTTGTAGGAGCTCGCTCCTACATTGATTCCACCCTATCCCGACGTTTGACTACGCGCCCCTCCGGGAAAAATCCTTTATTCGAAATCCCAGAATCCAAAGACCCGCAAAATAAACCATTCCTCCCAGCGCCACAATCCAAGCCAGCCGTATGCCGCGCGAAGCGAATGTACCAGGAAGCCATGATGTTTCAGTCCCCATTGCGAACCACAGAGTCGCCGCCATCGCGGCAAGGGCGACCACCACTTTCAGCGTAAATATCGCCCAGCCCGGTTGCGGCTTATAGATGCCGTGACGGCGAAGTTTGTAGTAGAGAAGACTCGCATTCAACGAAGCCGCCAGCCCTATGGAAAGCGCTAGCCCGGCATGCTTCAACGGAACGATGAATGCGAGATTCATCAGCTGGGTGGATACTAAAGTGACTACGGCGATCTTTACCGGTGTTTTGACGTTCTGGCGCGCGTAAAAGCCTGGCGCGAGTATTTTCACCAGGATGATGCCAGTCAGTCCAACACTGTAAGCAACGAGCGCGTTGCGCGTCATCCAGACGTCATCCGCAGTGAACGCGCCGGATTTGAATAAGGTGGTTATCAACGGGACGGAGAGAATGGCCAGCGCCGCCGCCGCCGGGAGCGTGAGTAAGACAGTGAGCCGCAATCCCCAGTCAAGCAGCTTGGAATACTCTTCAGGGCTCTTGTCCGCGTAATGTTTTGCGAGGCTGGGCAGCAAAATTGTCCCCAGCGCTACGCCGAGCAAGCCGGAAGGAAATTCCATCAGCCGGTCGGCATAGTTGAGCCACGATACGCTGCCGGTTATCAGGAAAGATGCGAAGAAAGTGTTAATCAGCAAGCTGATCTGCGCGATGGAAACGCCGAATACAGAAGGGCCCATCAATTTCAGGATGCGCCATACGCCGGGATCGCGGAAGTTCGGACGAAAGCGTGGCAGCAGCTTCAGCTTCAGTAGAAATGGAATTTGAAAGGCGAGCTGTAACACGCCGCCAAGGAAAACACCCCAGCCAAGCGCGAGTACCGGCGGATTGAAATATGGCGCGGCGAATAGCGTCGCGGCGATCATCGCTAAATTGAGAAACACCGGCGTGAAAGCGGGTACCTTGAACTGGCTATAGGTATTGAGAATGCCGGCGGACAACGCCGTTAGCGAAACAAACAGAATGTAGGGAAAGCAAATCTTGAGCAGCGTCGTTGTGACAGCGAATTTTTGCGGGTCGTTCACAAAGCCATAGGCGCTGGCGTAAACGATGGCCGGCGCCGCGAGCATGCCAATCGCGCTGACCACGAACAAAATGATCGCCAGCAGCGTCGCTGTATGGTCCACGAGAAGGCGGGTGGCGTCGAAGCCTTGTTTTGTTTTGTACTCGGCGAGAATGGGCACAAAGGCTTGAGAGAATGCCCCCTCGGCGAAAAGGCGGCGTAGCAGGTTGGGAATGCGGAAGGCCACGAAGAAAGCATCGGTATAGAGACCCGCGCCAAAAGTACGCGCGATCAGCATTTCGCGGATGAAGCCGGTAATGCGGGAAAGCAGCGTCATGCTGCTAACCGCGGCGAGCGCTTTAAGTAAGTTCATTGATTGAATAGATTTTGAGGGCGTGAAAAAGCTTCGCCATGCTAGCCGTTCCGTATTGGAAAGGGAATTGACGGAAGGGTTAGAGCTGTTTGCAGCTTGGTTTACGGGAGCAAAGGTTGGGCCGAGAAGCAGAGGCGTACAAGCAAGTACGTTGAGCATCGCAGGTCCAAGATTGGCCCCGTACGCCAAGCTGCAAACCGCTCTAGAAATTCGGCTTTGCAATCAGTGCAGAAAACCCATACAATTGCGCCCTTCCTTTTAACGCACCATCCCCATCCGGGAGTAGATTTACCATGGCGAATTCCAAGCAAGCCGCAAAACGCGCCCGTCAAAATGAAAAGACTCGCGCGCGTAACGCGAGCCTGCGCACCTCGATGCGTACGGCGATCAAGAAAGTTCGGAAGGCGATTGAAGCTGGCGATAAGGCTGCCGCTCAGGCAGTGCTCCAGGCTTCCACTAGCGTGATCGATAGCGTCGCCGACAAGAAGATCATCCATAAAAACAAAGCCGCTCGTCATAAGAGCCGTCTTTCCGCTGCGATTAAGGCCTTAGGGCAAACGCAAGCTCAGGCTTAACAGCCGAGTCGAATTTCAGCCGGAGAGAGATTGGCGCCAATAGGCGCGGCGCTCCAAGCCTGAAATTGTCTTGATATGGTTTCAAATGAAAAGGTGCTTCTAAGCGCCTTTTTCTGTTGTTCCTGCATAAGAGAAAACGGTAAATGAACGCACGTTTGCGCGCGTTCATTTACCGTTTTTTAAACTGGCGCGCCCGGCAATCTGCAGTATTCCTCGTCCTGGTTGGGTTTTGCAGGGTCAATGATCTTGAGTTCATTGTCCTGGGCGAAATCCAGCATGAATCGATAAGCGCGCGGTTCTAACAGGGCAAGCTTCCCTTCCAACACCACACACCTAACGCCGTCCATCATGATTGGCCGGACGTATTGCGAATAGCGAATCTGCTGATCGCAGCCAAAAACCGACATTACCCCACATAGCCGCTCTGCCCAATCACTGGGGCGGAATGCCTTACCTGTTGTTGTGGTGCCTGCGATGATGAGTTTTTCTGGAGTGTCATTCATGGGGCGGATTATCCTGGAAAAAACAGTTGGGCGCGCTCGAATATTCGAGTTTCCAGCCTACTGGCCAAGCGCCTTGTGGCATGTACGATTGGCGGGAAGGCGCGCCCATCCCCCAGCGGACGATTTGATTGAATGAATCGGCAAAGCTTTCCATGGGCAATAAGCGGTCAACTGCTTTTCTATAATTACGTGGGTTGGAATCGACGGGCGCTATTTTACTATAAGTCTTATATAAGACTTAGGGTTTAATTATCGAATCTTCGAGGACTTATTGCATCCACGAGTTCACGCTCGATCGGTAGCGGTTCGTCGTTGAGGCTTGCCGCCACTAATTCAGCGCCTAGCGGCGCCCAGAGCAGGCCGCGAGCTCCCAAGCCGGTGGCTAGGTAAAGCCCGGGTTGCAGGGCGCCGAAGATGGGCATCCGGTCTGGTGTGGTCGCTCTCCATGCGACGCGGCCCTCAAGCATGGCCGGGTCCAACGTGGCGGCGAAGCCCGGCAGCAACGACTCCAGTTGCGCGAGATTTTCCGCGTGGTCGGTGACGCGAGGCGTGGCTTCCGTGTCGTCGTGCTGAAACGTAGCGCCGATGCAATAACCCCCGGTAGGCATTGGGGCAATGTAACCGTCCCCCGTGACTCCCATGGTCAGTTGCTTGCCGGGTATGTCCGGCAAGTACGTTACTTGCCCGCGGACAGGGTGCAGCGGAATCGCGTTTGCTTGCGCGACGGATGCGCAATCTATCGCGTTGGCGAGAATGACTACTGGCGCCTCCGCAATGGGGGACGCATTCTCGCCGTAAATGCACCATTGCCCATTCCCCGTTTTTTCTAGTCGCAGTGTGTTTGTATTCATGTGACGCACCACGGTTGCCGCGTGACGTTCGAGATTTGCCGCGCAAAGGCTGGGAGGATTAACCCAGGCGCCTTGCGGGAACCAGCATCCGTTGCTTGTTATGGATAAGCCTGCCAAATGTGTTGCTTCCTTCGCATCGACGACGCGAACCAGATCGGAAGGAAAGGCGTGTCGTTCGATTATTTGCGCGAGACGTAAACCTACGGAGGGCTCGGGCGCAAGGAGCAGCAATCCATTTCCACCCCAACGAATACCGCGCCGTTCTTTCTCAAGCGCCTTCAGATGCCGAACCGCATATAAAAAAGCGATGCGAGAAAGCTGCGCGTTTGTGGTGTCGCCCATATGAAGTATCGGATGCAAGACCCCCGACGGGTTACCGGATGCGCCCAGCGCGGGCTGCGAATGACGCTCGATGATTTCCACCGTCCAGCCCCGCGCGGCAAGTCGTTCGGCGCAGTAGGTACCCGATAATCCAGCGCCAATCACAATTGCATGAGTGGATTTCTGCGGTTTGGCGATGTCTTCGTCCTTGCTCCATTGCCCCGCGAGCATTTCCCGCTTACGGCCGAATCCGGGAATTTTTTGGGCCATAAAGCCCGCTGCCGAAAGCCCGTCGCGCACGGCGGACGCAACTGTATAGGTCGCGAACGTGGCCCCAGGCGCAGCAAGCCGAGCAATGTTTTGGAATAGGGAAGGGGACCACAGATCGGGATTTTTTGTGGGGGCGAATCCGTCCAGGAAGAATGCATCAGCCTTTGCCTGTAATTGCGGCAGTAGATCCGCTGCATCGCCGAAAAGAAGCGTAAGCGTAACGTCATCTCCATCGAGATGCAGTCGATGGAAACCGCCAATCAACGGAGGCCAGCGTAGAAGCAGTTCCCGCGAGAGGCTGGCGAATTCCGGCCATTGTTTGTGCAGTTCTTGCAAGTCGGCGCTGGCGAATGGATGTTTCTCGACCGAGACAAAGTGCAGCCTCGCAGGCCGACGGGCGTCGGCGCGAAACGCCTGCCAAGTGGCGAGAAAGTTGAGTCCCATTCCAAAGCCGGTTTCCACGATTGTGAAGACGTTCCTGCCCTGCCACCGTTCAGGGAGGCGATTGCCGTCGAGAAAAACGTGTCGCGCCTGCCCTACGCCGCCGTCAGCGGAGTGGTAAACATCGTCGAAATGGTTTGAGAAGGGAATGCCGTCGCTATTGAAGGCGAGTGTTGCCGGGGTAAGGCGCTTCATGAACAGAGCTGAATGGAATGCTACAAATTGGTGGGCTCCACCGCGCCAAAGCGCTTCAATAACGAGCGACGCACCAGCTGTACGTGAGTTCGTAATGTATACACTTGGTGGGCGAAGGCGTTTGGAGTGGGAATGCGATTAGCCGCTTGCTCGATGCGTTCCAGTTCGGCGATCCATTCCAGGGACGTTCTGCTATTCGGCGCCTCCTGCGCTTGTAACTCCAGAAGTTTCAGTTCGCCATAGTAGCGGAAGACTCGCATGCGCACTCGCCAGGAATACAGATAGGGCGCCACACGAATCAATGGGTAGAGAATCGCGATGACCGGCACGAGCATAACGATGAGTCGGTCAATTAGGGTGGCCGCCCAGAATGGCAAATAGCGTTGAAGAAAGGGTTTGCCGGACGTGTAATAACGCTCCGCGTCCTTTGACAGTGGAGTTTCCACGCCTTTAGGCGTCGGAAACTCGCCAGCCTTCTGAAATAGACCTGCTTGTCCATGCGCTTCGCTTGCGGCTTGAAGCATCAGGTCGGCCAGCGCAGGATGCAGACTTTCTCGGGCGACCAGCATGGCGGTGGTGGCGATCAGGGTGGTGTTGCGTTTCGGTATGTCGCGCTCCAGATCGATGGCGCCGCGCGGCAACGTTATTGTGGAGAGGTAGGGAAAGCGTCGCGTGTAGGCGTCGGCCTGGGTGTAGTCGAAGATCTCCACTCCTGGCGTGTAAAACGCTGTCCAGGCGGCTGCGGATTGGGCTCCGGAAAGAATGAATGCCGCATCGACCTCACCATAGGCGAGTGCGTGGACTGCCGCAACATCGCTGAGTGGAGAAAGAACCGTCGGGGATTGCGCGACGCCATGGGCTTCCAGAATCTCCATGGCTAGCTCGCGCGTACCGCTGCCCCGGACGCCGACGGCGATACGTTTTCCTTTCAGATCGGCAATGCTCGTTACATACTCTTTGCCGTGGTAGAAAAGCCAAAGCGGTTCGGGATATAACACGCCTAACGAAACCAATCCGGTTGTATCTTTCCTCATGACTGTGCCGCCTTGCACAAAGCCGATGTCAACTACCTGCTTCGGGTCTATAAGACGTTCAAGGTTTTCCACTGGGCCCGTGGATGTCCTTAACTTCAGCGTGATGCCGTTGCGCTCAAAAACCTCCTTGTAACGAAGCGCCCAGTGATGGAAGCTGCCGTCCTGTACGCCGGTGATGATGGTGAGTTGTTTCGGAGGCGCCGGTTGGACGAACTGATACGCCGCCCAAAAAGCGGCTGTGGTCACCGCTAATATCGGCAAGCCGATGACCAGCAAATCCTTGAACGTCATTCGGATCAGCCGGCGCATGAATTTTTTTGCGGCGTTGGTCAGAGGAACTCCCGTTGCATTTATCGCATTGATTGAATGTGGCGTTAGCGTCGGATTCTAGCGCTAACCGCTCGGAGGTAAAGCGTCATTCCGCATTTGTTGTGCGTTCTACTCGGTTTTCAAGCCTTTTTCCATTGATGCTTCAAAATAGGACTTACGCAAAACCGCCCCGGCGGCGTTGCTTTTCCTTGCCGTACTATTCTCGTACTGTCTCGTCGGCGCGTTTTGCCGGGACGGTTTTGCGTAAGTCCTACAAAAAACGCTTCACCGAACTTTACCGGATCGTTTGGGCTATTTTGGTTATCATGGTCGAAGAACATTTTCGGGGGAGATCGCCCGACTCATGTGTCATGCCGCCTCGATTTCTTTGTGATGAGATGCTTGGTCGCTTGGCGCGTTATTTGCGCGCAGCAGGCTATGACACTTTGCTTGCCAGTGGTGGCTTGCCGGATCGTGAATGGCTGATCGCAGCGCGAGCGAGTGATCGTTATTTTTTGACCATGGATCGGGAAGTGCTCAATCATAAGGCGGCGGCAGGCATCGCTGTCCTGTTCCCGCATGGCGATCTCGATAAGCTGGCGCGTATTTTGGATGAACGTTTCGGAATCGATTGGCTCGCACGCGCCTTTACCCGCTGTCTGGTCGATAATTCCCTCCTTGTTCCTGTTACCGTCGCCGAACATCAGCTTCTTCCATCAGTTGTCGACACCACCTCAGCGTTACGGTGCCCGCAATGCCAACGGCTTTTCTGGGCGGGGTCGCATTATCGGGGCATGTTAGCGCGCATGACTCGTTGGCAGGCGCGGGAGTGGGATAAGCCGGATACCCCGCATTCATAACTTCCCACTGACAACGATTCCCATTAACCTGCGAACCCTCTTCTTCCTTTCGTCACCGTATGGACATATTGATTATCTTGATATTGATTTTGCTGAATGGCGTTTTCGCCATGTCGGAGATTGCCGTTCTATCGGCGCGAAAGGCGCGTTTGCAACAACGTGTGGAAGAAGGACACCTTAGCGCCGCCGCCGCGCTTGAGCTTGCCAACGAGCCCAGCCATTTTCTTTCAACTATTCAGGTTGGCATAACCAGTATCGGAATTTTGAACGGCGCGTTCGGCGAGGCCGCGATCGCGGATAGGCTCCATGCGCACTTCTTGGGCATTCCGCTCGTTGCGCCTTATGCTCACGGGCTGGCGCTTACCGTGATGGTGCTTACCATTACCTATCTTTCGGTCGTGCTCGGCGAATTAGTGCCGAAGCGTTTGGCGCTGATCAATCCCGAGGGCATCGCGATGTTGATTGCGAAGCCGATGCAAATTCTCGCCAACGTTGCATTGCCACTTGTCAGGTTATTGAGTGTATCCAGCGAGATGGTCATTCGCATGTTGCGTGTCCGCAAAAAAGAGGAGCCCCCGGTTACCGAAGAGGAAATCAACGTACTTATGGAGCAAGGCGCGGAAGCTGGCGTATTCGAAGAGGCGGAAGCGGAATTGGTGTCAAACATTTTGCGCCTTGACGCTCAACGTATCGGCTCGATCATGACGCCGCATGTGGACATGGTTTATCTGGATTTGGAAGATCCGATCGAGGAGAACCAAAGGAAGATCAAGGATAGCCCGCATTCGGACTTTCCCGTCTGCAAGGGAGGTTTGGACAACATCATTGGCGTTCTCGAAGCCAAAGACTTGTTGGCGAAGGTGATCGCGGGAGAATCCATGGATATGGAGTCCATTGTGCACCCGCCGCTCTATTTGCCGCGTTCGTTGAGCACGGCTGAATTACTGGAGACATTTAAGAACAACAGCATTCATATGGGCTTGGTGGTCGATGATTACGGCAACCTCATGGGGCTGGTGACGCTGAACGATATTCTCCAGGCGATCACCGGCGATACGCTCCAGGCTGTTGATGTGGCGGGTGTGGCGCAACGTGATGATGGTTCTTGGCTCATCGATGGCATGCTGACCACGGAAAAATTCAAGGAACTCTTCGAGTTGGACGAGTTGCCTGGTGAAGACACTGACAATTTTCATACGATCGCGGGCTTCGCCATGACGCAATTGGGGCGTGTGCCGAAGGTGGCCGATCACTTTGTATGGAGCGAATTTCGATTCGAGGTTGTCGATATGGACCGCAATCGAATCGACAAAATATTGATTATTCGCACCCCTGCTCAAGAAGAGGAAAGAGACGGTTAACGCAACGTCACACCGGGTTTCCACCAAGCTGCATTATTTACCGCACGCGAGTAAAGTGAAGAAAGTTTCCGGCTCGTAATGAGTTGTAACGGAGGTCTATATTTAGCCTATCGACAACCAAAGGCGGAGGAGCAAAGATCATGCTAGATGCTAAAGCAGAGATTTTGAAACACACCCAGGCGGCGCTTGAATATGGGGCGCGCATCGATTTGCAAACCCATCCCATCGAAATGGATTTCAACGGCGGCGCGTTGACCCTCGAAGGTGAGGTGCCGAATATCGGCTGCAAGAAGCTTGCGCTCGAAGTGGCGAGTTCTGTGCAGGGTGTCAGAAGCATCATCGATCGGTTGAGGGTGACGCCAGAGGAGCGAGCGGGGGATGGCGCAATTCGCGACGCCGTGTGTAAGCATTTTCTGGGTGATGTGGATTTCCATAATTGCGGCTTGCGTGTTTTGAAGAAGGGGCAGATTGAAGCGCTGAGGGATCCGATGGGCGACGATTCCAGCGGTTCGGTGGTTGTTTCAGTGGACGATGGCGTGGTGACGCTTGCTGGGCAGGTCATCAGCCTTTCTCACAAGCGACTTGCGGGCGTGCTTGCCTGGTGGGCGCGTGGTTGTCGCGATGTTGTTAATTTGCTTGAAGTGATTCCGCCGGAAGAGGACAACGACGATGAGGTCGCCGACGCATTGCGTTTGGTCCTGGAGACCGATCCACTGGTTCCATCTTCCCAGATCGGTATACGGACCCATGATCATGTGGTCACCTTGGATGGCGTAGTGGCGACGCAGGAAGAAAAAATGCGCGCTGAAATGGATGCGTGGCGCCTGTTCGCAGTGCGTGACGTCATCAATCGAATCGAAGTGCGACCTTAGAACCTGTTTACGATCTAATCGCGCAAGCCCGATTAGGTCGTAAACAGGTTCTTAAACCAACCTAGGTCGGTAAAGATTGCACCTGCCTATACATTTTACATTCACAAAATCTCTAAGACCTGGGCCCTGTTTTTATAACACTATGTTTATTGGTGTTTATTTAAACCGGCGCCAATGTTGCTGTGCAGCAAGGACCTGCGTTAGCGCAGGACAAGCGAAAGACCAGGTCAATCGAAACGAGTGAGGTAAAAGTTATGTATGAAACCCAAGGTAGCAAACAGCAACAAGGCAGCGCGTCCCAACAGGGCGGACAACAAGGCCGCGAACAGCAAAGTCGCGAACAACAAGGCCGAGGGCAGCAGCAACGTCAAACCGAGCATACGTTGAACATGGCGGAGTTGGCTTTGCGTGGAACTGGCGTGTTGTTCGATATTCAAATGGCGGCTGTGCGTAGTCTCTGGCACTTGCAAACCCGTAGCGCGGCGGCATTCGGAGCGCCTGACTACTCCGATTTGCTTCGCTTTACCGATGTTGGCGCGAAAAGGCTGCTTTCCACTGGAGCTGAACAGGTACTGACCTCCGCACGTCAAGCCAGTGACACGATCACTGAGCTGCAACGTCAATTTGGTCGTCTTGTGGAGCAAGGCGCCCTTCAGTTAACCGAAGAAATGCGTCAAGGTATGGAAGAGCTCAACGAACGTACGCAACAAGGGCTGCAAGAGGTCAAAAATCTTGCGCAGCAAGGCGCCGACGAGGCCGAGCGTATGACGAAAGAGCGTGAATCCGCTCTTCAACAACAACGGCAACAGGCAGGTGGTCGGCCAGGTGAGCCGCAAATCGATCAGCCGCGTCCGCAAACTGAACAACCGCGAGCCGAAGAAGAAAAGGAAAGCGCGAGTAAACAGCGTCGTTCCGCTTAAGCGTCACGCTGCATGAATTAAGTAGTAAGCAAACTAAAAAGCCCCGCGATCGCGGGGCTTTTTAGTTTTCGGGAAACGAAAGTGGCGAACTAATCGACTTCTCCGCCGTCGAAAATTAAATAAGCGCTTACGGGGGCGCGCCAAGTCTAATTCCCATCTGCGCCAATTGCATACGACATCTATTTTTTGATCGTTAAGAGGCCTTAAACTGGCTGGCGCCACAATTTAATTTAGAGGTTCCTCGGATAACGATATTGAATTTAACGGTTAGGCATGGGCGAATCCAACTTTAACAAACGAATTTTGATTCCAGGCCGTAATTGTTGGCGGATCGAGCATGCCAATCGGCTAAGCGTTCTTATCGACGGAGAAGCCTACTTCCGAGCGGTTCGCATGGCTTTGATGCAAGCCCAGCGAAGCATCTTCATTCTGAGTTGGGACATCGATAGTCGCATGCGTTTGGCGCCGGGAGGCGCTAACGATGGTTTGCCGGAACCGCTGGGCGATTTTTTGCATGAATTGGTGACAAGTCGCAAGGGTCTTCATACCTATTTGTTGAATTGGGATTTTGCGATGCTCTACGCCCTCGAGCGTGAGTGGTTCCCGGTCTACAATCTGGGTTGGCGCACCCACCGTCGTCTCCACTTTCATTTGGATGGACGGCATCCCGTCGGCGCCTCTCATCATCAGAAAGTCGTGGTGATTGATGACAAGCTCGCATTTGTCGGCGGCCTCGACCTAACGCGGCGCCGTTGGGATACATCCCAACACCGGCCCGTCGAACCTCTTCGTTGTGATGCTGATGGCAAGGCGTATTCTCCATTTCACGATGTCCAGGTGATGTTGGATGGAAATGCAGCGGCAGCGCTCGGTGAGTTGGCGCGAGATCGGTGGTTGCGAGCCACGGGAAGCCGCATTGATGTGAAATCCGATGAGGGTGTCGGGGCCGGCCTGCATGACCTTTGGCCAACGGCAGTGACCCCTGATATTACGGATATCGATGTGGCGATCGCCCGCACTGACCCGAGGTTCGAGGATCGAAAGGCGGTCGAAGAGATTCGGCAATTGCATATTGATGCAATTGCTCAGGCGAGGCGTCATGTGTATTTCGAGAACCAGTACGCCACGTCTGAAATTATCGCTAACGCGCTATCGACGCGTTTGGCGGAAGCTGATGCGCCCGAGGTTGTCGTGGTGTCCCGTCGCACCGAAAGCGGCTGGCTTGAAGCCCTGACGATGGGTGTGCTTCGCGCGCGGTTGCATCGACGTCTTAAGCTGGCTGATGCGAATGACCGATATCGTATGTACTATCCAACCATTGTCGGACAGGAGGGAAAATCCTTGAACGTGCACAGCAAGTTCATGACCATGGATGACCAACTGTTGTGCCTCGGGTCGGCCAACCTCAATAATCGCTCCATGGCGCTCGACACCGAGTGCAATATCGCCATCGAGGCATGTGGAAACGAGCGCATAAGTCACGCAATCGGTCATGTGCGGAATCGCTTGCTTGCCGAACATTTGGCGACGGATGCTGACGTTGTCGAGGCGGAAATTTATCGCCAGGGGAGTTTGATCGGGGCGATTGAATCGCTTAACGGACCACGGCGATCCCTCGCCGCGCTCGAGCCGACCGTCTCTCCCGAAATGGATGCATTAGTTCCCGACAGTGCGCTTATCGATCCAGAAAAACCAATTACCGCCGATGAGTTAATCGAACAACTCGCGCCGCGGGACGTGGGGCGGCCTATCCTTGGACGTGTTGTCAGATTAGCTGCTTTTTTCTTCGTCCTTGGACTGTTGGCCGTCACATGGAAGTGGACGCCAGCGAGCGAATGGGTGAACTTCAAGTCGCTTACCGAATTCGCGCAACGTTTGGACGAAGCCCCATTTACGCCGATCGCCGTGATATTGGCTTACGTCGCGGCTAGCTTGCTGATGATGCCTGTCACTCTATTGATCGCCGTCACCGGCCTCGTGTTTGGTCCGCTTGTGGGAGGCTTCTACGCAATCACGGGAGCATTGCTAAGCGCCGCCGCTGGCTATGCTCTCGGTAGACGATTGGGTCATGACGCGGTGCGCCGATTTGCTGGCCAGCGAATCAATCGGATCAGTAAGCGTATCGCCAAGCGTGGCATCGTAGCGATGGCCATTATCCGTTTAGCGCCGATCGCCCCGTTTACGTTGATTAACGTGGTGGCTGGCGCGTCGCATATCGGGCTGCGTGATTATTTGATTGGCACGCTTATCGGCATGAC
>DATLHW010000557.1:0-14569 GCA_035539675.1 Burkholderiales bacterium
CTGAAGCCTTCCGCTCCGTGCCCCGAGTGGCGAACTCGAACTCAGCTTATGATGGAGTGGAACGCTTTAAAGCGGCAATTAATGGCGCATCCGAAAATCGCAGATGGGTTTCAGGAGTTAGACAAAGAGCTTGATGCGTTAATAGTAGGGTGGGAGCCCGATCCGGCGGAACGAAAGAAGGATCCGTACCAAAAAAAGCTCAACAGTGAAAAAGCTTGGGAGACCCGAGTCAAAGCATTGTCCGAGAAAACGGCGCACCGCGACCTGCTGGCGAAACTGATTCCTCGCTTTCGCGCTTGGGGTGATTGGAGGGAAGCTTATAACCTATCGCCTGACGCATTACCGATATCCAAGCGGATTACTGCGCAATTCGTTGCAGATGCGGAAAAGCGCAACATACGAGTTCCGATTAAACGCGATCAAGCCCGGAAAATCTTCGAGGAATGGTCTCAAAACTCAGTGTCACAAGAATATTCGAGCGCTGACAAGCAGGCGGCATTCGAGAAATTCTGCGACGTTGGATTTCGGCGGATTGGGCCGGAGATCCAAGAACATCGACAGGCGCTAGCAAAAGCCAAAGAAGCGGCTGGCGCACGACTTCCCGACTTCGAGATAATTCAAAGAACCGCGCTGCCTGTTGAACATAAGAAAAATAGGGATACCAAAATTCATCCTCTCGACCAAAGCAATGGCATAACGACGTTTGGATTGTCTTATTCAGAGGATCCTGTTAAGCAAGTGGTGGTTCTGAGTTTGACAGCCGAACAGTTGAGGCAGACCAGGTTATCCAAAGCTCAGATTGAGCAACTTGACGGCATGATTGCTGAAAACAAAGCGCGCGCCGCATCCTCTCCGAGTCGATTCATCACGCTTCACATGCTCGAGAAGAATTCGCTACAGATCATACCGGAAGGGTCTGCTCAACATCAGGTTCCTTCTCCAAAACGCGGCGGTCGATAGTACACGCTTGGTCGAAATAGATTAGCGCGCCTATATGAGCCTCGCAGCAAAGCGGAAGAAACTGATGAAGCGGCGGCTGGTTTTCTCGAACCGAGAGAAAGTCCTTGTGTGGTTTTTGATCTTGCCGAAGCAAGCATTCGATTAGATGGCGCTCTTTATAAAATAAACGTGCTTGTCGTATTTGCCGTTACTTTGAACTGAGCGTAATCCGTCACAGGTGTTTACACACGAAAGGGAATAAGCATTACGCCAACCCCCGTATCGTCTGCAACGGCGGCCGATTCAACGTTGCCCGCGTCGCCATCAAACCAGCCCCAACAACGCCGGCGGCGCCCAATATCACGCCAATCAATGGAACCCAGACGTTCAACTCATAGGGCAAGTTGAGCACTCTCACCGATACCCCATAGCCCACGGCGCTGGCGAACGCCGCCGCGATTACGCCAGCGAGCAAGCCAATGGCGGCGAATTCGGCGAGTTGGGTTAACAACAACTGCTTACGGCGAGCGCCGAGTGTGCGCATCACCGCCGCCTCGTAGATACGTTCGTCCTGACTGGAAACAATTGCCGCGTAAAGAACAATCAATCCCGCGACGAGCGTGAATGCGAATACGAACTCCACCGCACGCGACACTTGATCCGCGATGGAGCGCACCTGATCCAGAATCACGCCAACATCGATAACCGTAAGATTGGGAAACGCCCGCACCAACTCGTTCACCGTGGACTCCTGATTGCGAGGCAGGTAAAAGCTTGTGATGTAGCTGGCCGGCAATTGATCGAGCAGGCCGGGGCTGGCGATGACGAAAAAATTCACCTTGAACGAGTCCCAATCCACCTTACGTAAATTACTGACTTTGCCGGCGATTGGGATACCCGCGATACTGTAGGTAAGCGTATCGCCGACCCGGATCGACAACCTTTGAGCGATCCCCTCCTCGACGGAAAATTCCCCCGGCCCTTGCACATTCGACTTCCACCACTCGCCCGCAACGAGCAGATTGTCCGAGCTCGGCTTTTCACTAAAGGAGAGATTGAACTCCCGCTCCGCCAGCCGCTTCGACCGCTCGTCCTGAAAGGAATTGAGATCCACCGCCTTGCCATTGATGGCTGTGAGCCGACCGCGAATCATCGGATAGATGTCGGGCGTATGCAGTTTGTGGGACGCGAAAAATCGCCGCACGTCGGCGAGTTGATCCGGTTGTATGTTGACCACGAAGCGATTAGGCGCATCGCTCGGCAGATTATTCCGCCACGCATTCATCAAATCGCCACGCACCAGCGTCAGCAACAACAGCGCCATGATGCCCAATCCGAGCGCCACGATCTGCCCGATGCTACTCACCTTCCGACGCCGCAAGCTGGCGAGGCCGTAACGAAATGTCAGGCCGGAAACGCCGCGAAGTCGACCTAATAAATTAATCATCAGCCAACCAAGCAACGCGGAAACGATCAAGCAGGCGCTGACGCCAGCCATCACCATTCCCCAAATTTTGACGTCGCCCGCTTTCCAATAAAGTAAGGCGGCGATGATCGCGAAGCCAACGACATAGGCTGTCAGGCTAGTCGGTTCCACACCCAGTTCTCGGCGCAACACACGCAACGTCGGCACGGATTTAAGACGGAACAGCGGTGGCAGCGCGAAGCCGCCGAGCAATAGGACACCAACCAGGAAAGCCTGCCATGCCGGGGCCATGGTCGGCATCGGCAATTGCACGTGGACCAGCCCGGACAACAACGCGACCAATGCGAATTGCGCGCCGAATCCAATCACGCATCCCAGCAAACCCGCCGCGATGCCCAGCAGTAAAAATTCCGTGATGTATAAGCGGAGCAAAGTCGCTTGACTCGCGCCTAGGCAACGCAAAATAGCGCAGGTATCCATTTCCCGTTGCATGAAACGGCGCGCCGCCAACGCCACGCCGACAGCCGCCAGAATGACGGAGAGTAACGACGCCAAACCAAGAAACTGCTCGGCGCGATCCAATGCCGCCCGCACCTCGCTTCGCGCATCGCGCACGCCTTCGACCCGTTGCCCGCGCGTCATGTTGTCTTTCGCGAAACGCTGAAAAGCAGTTATCGCTTGATCATCCCCCGCCACCAGAAGACGATAACGCGCCCGACTGCCCGTGCGCAGCAACCCCGTATCGGTGAGATCGGCGGCGTTCATCAATATTCGCGGCGCGACATTGAAATAATCGAATGCGTTATCCGGCTCCTTCGTCAGGATTGCGTCAATCACGAACTGCTTCAAACCGATATGTATCGCATCGCCCACCTTGACGTTGAGTTTCACGAGCAGCTTATCGCTGACCCAGACACGTCCCGGCGAGGGAACGTTGGCCCTTTCAACGTCAGGCGCTTCCACCGCCATCGACGTCCGCAGCCGTCCGCGCAATGGATAAAGATCGCTGACCGCCTTCATTTCACCCAGCACGACTTCCAGATTTGCATTCACCATGCTGGGGAAAGTCACTGTCGTCGCCGTCTTCAAATTAAGACGGGTGGCTTCCTCGATGATTTTTTGCGGTATGGATTGATCGGACACCAAGGCAAGGTCACCACCCAGCAAACTTGTTGCCTCGTTGTTCAGCGCCTCGCGAACGCGATCAGTAAAAAAGCCGACTGTGGCGACGCTGGCGACAGCGACCAACAAGGCGATGAGCAGAACGCGAAGACCACCCGCGCGTAAATCGCGGGCGAGCATGCGGAGGGACAGTTTTAATGAGTTCATATTATCTTCATTACTGGGCGCGCCAGCGCGTCAGGTTGGATGTCGGGCCACATCTAGCAGTAGGAGGGTAGGTTCATGGAGAAACGATCGACTCCTCCGGCCTCACCATCTCCCCCCCCGCCAATCGCAACCGCCTGCCGCAACGAGAAGCCAACGCTTCGTCGTGCGTCACCAGCAACAGCGTCGTACCTTGCTCGCGGTTGAGTTCGAACAACAGGCCAATAATTTCCTTCCCTGTACGAGCATCCAGATTTCCCGTCGGCTCATCCGCCAGCAGCAATTTGGGCCGGGTAACGAATGCGCGAGCCAAGGCGACCCGCTGTTGCTCGCCGCCGGAAAGCTGCTTCGGATAATGCCTCAAGCGTTCCGCAAGCCCCACCCGGGCGAGAATATCCTTTGCTCGCTCCTCGGCATCAGCTCGGCCAGCCAGCTCTAACGGCAACATGACGTTTTCCAACGCATTCAACGCTGGCAATAACTGGAAGGACTGAAACACGAAACCGACAAGCCGGCCGCGCAAAGCGGCGCGAGCATCCTCGTCAAGGGAGAAAAGATCCTCGTCGGCAATATGAACGTGTCCGCTGGTGGGTATGTCGAGCCCGGCAAGTAATCCGAGTAAAGTGGATTTTCCAGAACCCGAGGCGCCAACGATTGCGACAGCCTCGCCCGGCCGCACATCGAACTCAACGCCATGCAGAATGGTGAGCGAATCGTCGCCGCTACCCACCTTTTTGGTCAGCCCCTTGACTCGAACAATAGGCTCCGCGCCCGCGTCAACCGAAAAATCCGCCAAGTCGTTTCTCATAGTTTGCATGGATGTTAGTCAATGGGATAATGCGCACAGGCTCAATCTGGGCCGGGCCTGTTGGTTCAAATTTTTTCTGTGACAGCGGCGCTGGAAAGACGTTCAAAATGTGGTAAATAAAAGGCGGCGAATATCACCCGTACTTTAATCGCGCATTCTTTCGGTTGTTTTCCACCAACATGGTAAGGCTAAACAACAATGGGCACACGCACCACAAAAACAAGATACACCTGCACCGCGATTGGCTTGCATTGGCTCATCGCCCTGGCGATTTTCGGAACGTTCATCCTGGGGATGTATGTCTCCGATCTGCCGTTTTCTCCTCAGCGATTACGTCTTATCGCCTATCACAAATGGATAGGCGTCACTATTTTCCTCTTTGTCGCGTTTCGTGTCTTTTGGCGGCTGACGCATCCTGCCCCGCCATTGCCGAACTCCATTCCCCAATGGCAAAAGGCGGCTTCCGCGATTTCTCACGGCTTGCTGTACGTGCTTATGGTTATTATCCCGCTATCCGGCTGGATTTACAGTTCCGCCGCGGGCGTGCCGGTCGTTTACTTTGGGCTCGTTCAACTGCCCGACCTGGTGGGCGCCGACAAAGCGTTGGCCACAAATCTCAAGCTCTTACACAAGGTATTGAACTTTACGCTGGCCAGCGTCGTCATAGTGCATGTTTTGGCGGCTTTAAAGCATCATTTCCTGGAGCGGGATGAAGTGCTTGCCCGTATGCTGCCTTTTCTGAACCCCAAAGAAAGACATTAATGAAAATTTCGCCCGTCGCTCGTTTTCGTTTACTGGTAGCGTCTCTGGCGCTATCCGCCGCCGGCTGGGCCATTGCACAAACTGCAATGCAACCGATTCCCGGCGATAAGATAGACATTCGTTTTGTCTCCAAGCAAATGAACGTGCCGGTCGAAGGGAAGTTCCGCAAAGCCAAGGCGACCGTCGCCTTCGACCCCGCCAAGCCCGATACCTCCAAGGCTCAGTTTGAAATCGATCTGGCGAGCATTGATCTCGGCTTGCCGGAAGCGGAAATCGAAGTAAAACGTCCCGCCTGGTTCGATACGGCGAAACATCCGACCGCCACATTCGTCTCCAACAGCGTGAAATCGCTAGGCGGCGGCAAGTATGAAGTTGGCGGCAAGCTGACGATCAAGGGCGTCACGAAGGATGTGAGCGCGCCATTTACCGTTACGTCCAAAGCAGGCGGCGTGAATGAAGCAGCGGGCGCATTCACGATCAAGCGACTGGACTACAAAATTGGCGAAGGGACGTGGTCCGATACCGACACGGTCGCCAATGAAGTGGAGATTAAGTTCAAGCTGCCTTTGCCGAAGGCTTGATGAAACGCTGGCGCCAGGTGAATTCGTAGGTCAGGTTGCGACAGCTACCTGACAATCACCGTTTATGTCAGGTAGCTGTCGCAACCTGACCTACATTAGCTGTTGTCACAACGTTGTATCTCTCAATAACTAAGGAGCCACAAAAATGTCGTTAAAAGGCGCATTACTGGTTACTGCTGTCGCGTTGTCCCTTCCCGCTACCGCTCAACCATTCAACGTCGATTCCGGGCACACTTATCCAAGTTTCGAAATTTCCCATTTAGGCTTCTCCACAATGCGGGGCCGCTTCGACAAAACGACGGCCAACCTGACGCTCGACCGCGCCGCTAAAAAAGGATCGGTGGATGTCACGATTGATGCAACGTCCATCAACACGGGTCACGCCAAGCGCGATGAACACCTGCGCGGCGAAGACTTTTTCAATGTCGCAAAATTCCCGACGCTGAAATTCAAATCCGATGAATTCAAATTCGAGGGAGACAAGCTCACTGCGGTTAACGGCCAACTGACGATGCTGAGCATCACCAAGCCGGTCACGCTGCAAGTGAAAAGCTTTAACTGCGGACAACATCCAATGGCTAAGAAGGAAGCTTGCGGCGTCGATGCCTTCACCACCATCAAGCGCTCCGATTTCGGCATGAAATACGGCCTGCCCGCCGTCGGCGACGAAATTAAGATCGCGATCGAAATGGAAGCAATCAGCAATTGATTAGCGCTACCCATCGAGTCCTTGCAACCGCCCTGGCGTTAATCAGCCTGCTGATTGCGTCGGGGACTGCATGGGCGGCGGAGCCTGTCGTACTAGTCGTCGGCGACAGTCTATCCGCCGCTTACGGATTGCGAGAACAATCAGGATGGGTGCATCTATTACGGGAACGATTAACCAATCATAAGCCGCGTTATCAAGTGATCAACGCCAGCATCAGCGGCGATACGACGCGGGGCGGTCTTACGCGCATCGACAAGGCGCTGAAGCAATTCAATCCACAGGTGGTGATCATCGAGCTGGGCGGCAATGACGGTTTACGCGGCATGCCTCTCAATGGCATGCGTAGTAATCTGGACAGCATGGTGACCGCCGTCAAACAGGCAAATGCAAAGCCGCTCATCGTCGGCGTAGAAATGCCGCCCAATTATGGCCCGTTATATACCAAACAATTCCTGCAAGTGTTTCAGGATGTGGGCAGAAAACATGACGTTCGGGTAGTCCCTTCGATCTTCGCGGGTTTCTCTGAAAAGCGGGATTTTTTTCAACCGGATGGCATTCATCCGGTGGCTTCGGCGCAACCGATGATTTTGGAAACGGTGTGGAAGGAATTGGCGCCGTTGTTGGAGGAGAAACCAGCATCCGCATTTTCAGGACGTAGGGTTGCAAATCCGCAGTCAGTTCGATGACGGCTCACCCTACATGCAGCAAAAGATTATTTCAAAGCGGATGCATTAACTGACAACAAGCTTCGATGCTCCCGAATGCATGCGCCCGATTACCTTTGCATGAGGGAACCCCTCTTCCGCAAAGATCTTCAACACTGAGTCCGCCGCGTCTGCCTCGCAAGCCACCAGCAATCCTCCGCTAGTCTGTGGATCGCTAAGTAGATTTTGCTTCCAATCGGGAAACTCCGCCGGCAGTGTGATCTCTTCTCCGTAACTCGCCCAGTTCCGCTTCGACGCGCCGGTAACATACCCATCTTCCGCTAACGCCGTTGCGACTGGCAACAAAGGCAAATCATCAAAACGCAACGCCGCGGTCAATCGCGAACCTCGGCAAACCTCCAGCAAGTGCCCGGCAAGCCCGAAGCCGGTTACGTCAGTCATCGCCGAAACGCCCGAAAGATCGGCGAAGCGCCCGCCCGGCGTATTGAGCTTCGTCGTACTGGCGATCATTTCAGCGTAACCATCGGAAGAAAGTTCGCCTTTCTTCAATGCCGCGCTGAGAATACCCACGCCCAACCCCTTGCCAAGTATCAGCACATCGCCGTCCTTCGCTTGATCGTTCCGTTTTACCTTGCCGGGATGCACCAGCCCGAGAACGACCAGACCATAAATCGGCTCCAGCGCATCAATGGAATGACCGCCCGCAACGGGAATGCCCGCATCCGCGCACACTGCTTGCCCCCCAGCGAGAATCCGCTGAATGACTTCGGTCGGCAACTTGTCGAGCGGCATGCCCACAATAGCCAACGCAAAAATTGGCTTACCACCCATCGCATAAACATCGGATATCGCATTGGTCGCGGCGATTCGACCGAAGTCGAAGGGATCATCGACAATCGGCATGAAGAAATCGGTCGTGGCGACGATCGCTTGTTCGTCATTGAGACGATACACAGCCGCATCGTCCGCTGACTCGGCGCCAACCATCAATTGCGGAAACATTTTCGTGGCTGGCGAGTTCGCCAGGATTCGAGTCAATACGGCAGGCGCGATCTTGCAACCGCAGCCGCCGCCGTGCGATAGGGCGGTTAGTCGTATATCCGGAATTTTTGAAAGCATATAATGAGGTCGTTCTTAAATGACGTAGAGAGCTCCCTTGAGCAGCGACCTAACAGCGGAAATCAATCCCACAAACAAGATCGCCGGCGCGCGCCAAGCGGGCGTTGTGACCGTAGCACAGATGAGTGGCTTTGACGAGGTGATCGATGTCCGCTCGCCTGCCGAATTCGCCGAAGATCATTTGCCCGGCGCAATCAATTGCCCAGTGTTGAACGATGAAGAGCGCATCCGCGTCGGCACGCTTTACAAGCAGGTTTCCCCCTTCGAAGCTCGAAAAGTCGGCGCCGCCTTGGTCGCCAGAAATATCGCCGAGCACCTTGATCAGCTATTTCGCCAAAAACCAAAAAACTGGCGGCCGTTGATTTACTGTTGGCGCGGCGGCGCGCGAAGTGGTTCGATGACGCAGATTTTTCGGCAAATCGGCTGGGATGCCTGTCAGCTCGATGGCGGATACAAATCTTTTCGGCGCTTTGTAGCAGCGACATTGCAAACCTTGCCATTGCAGTTCGATTTCCACGTGATCTGCGGCCCAACGGGTTCAGGAAAGAGCCGCCTGCTGGAGGCGCTTGCGGCGCAAGGCGCTCAAGTGCTCGACTTGGAGCAACTCGCAGCCCATCGAGGCTCGGTTCTGGGACATCTGCCCAAACAAGCGCAGCCTTCACAGAAAATGTTCGAAACCACGCTTTGGACAGCGCTCGACAAGATGGCCCCTAGCCGGCCAGTTTTCATCGAGGCGGAGAGCCGGAAAATCGGCCAATTACGTGTTCCGGAAGCGATTGCCGTGCGCATGTCGGCAAGCCGATGCATCAACCTGGAAACGAATCTCGCCGCGCGCGTCCGCCTTCTGACCGAGGACTACGGGCACTTCATGGAGTCGCCATTGCGGCTTGCGGAGAAGCTGAACTACCTCGTCAAATTGCATGGGCGCGAGAAAATCAGCGAGTGGAAAACTTGGGCGCTGGATGGCAAATGGCAGCGACTGATTACCGATTTGCTGGTGAATCACTACGACCCTGCCTATGCCCGGTCAACAGCGAAAAATTACCCGCGGCTCTCGGAAGCCTTGACCGTTGAGGCGCCCGACGTGGACGCCTTGCACATGGAAAGCATTGCTCGCGAGTTGCTGGTTACCTTGAATAAGGAACGAGCCCTAGCTACCTGAAACGAAATCAAGCCATAATCCTAATCTTCGGCGGTCGCTAACCACCTCCCACGCAATCTCATGCACGGGATACTGCAAAAGGGCCTACATCATGAATCCTGACAAAATCGGAAAATACGATGTAATCGGCGAAATCGGACGCGGCTCCTCCGCGATCGTTTATCTCGCGAACGATCCGTTCAATGGCCGCAAGGTCGCGGTGAAAGTGGCTTATACCGATCCCGGCCGCGATGCCGAGGAAGCCGGCCGTTTCGAAAAATTATTTCTCAACGAAGCGTCGCTCGCCGGAAAGCTGCACCATCCCAATATTATCAATGTGTTCGACGCGATGGTCGAAGGCGACGTTCGCTTCATCGTCATGGAATACGTCCCCGCTGGATCGCTCAAACAATACTGCAACATGAGCTCCCTGCTGCCGATGCGGCAAGTGGCGATGATGATTTTCAAATGCGCCCGGGCGCTCGATTACGCTTTTGAAAACGGCGTTATCCACCGCGACATCAAGCCCGCCAACATCCTGTTGACCGAAACGGGCGAAATCAAAATTAGCGATTTCGGCACCGCGAAAATCACCCATTCCACCCACACGCAATTGGACGGCTTTCTCGGCTCGCCCGCCTACATGTCGCCGGAAATGATCAACGAACACCCGGCTAACGTGCAGGGCGACATCTATTCGCTGGGCGTCGTCATGTACGAACTGCTCGCGGGCCGGCTGCCCTATCAGGCGGACAACAGCGTTCAAATGATCAACAAGATCCTGCATGAAGATCCCACGCCGCTGGAGAAAATACGACCCGACGTACCCGCCTTGCTTACCCGAATCGTCAAGCGGGCGATGTCGAAAAACATGGCGGAGCGCTACGGAAGCTGGTTCGAAATGGCGCGGGATTTGATTGAGGGTTTCCCACAATTGGAGGAACTGGCCAACGAAATCAGCGCCTCGGAAAAATTCAGCAAACTACGCGCCATTCGCTTCTTCGCGGAGTTCAAGGATCACGAACTCAAGGAAGTGGTGCGCGCGGCGCAGTGGCTGCGTAGAGCTCGTACCGAGCATCTGGTGAAGGAAGGCGATCTCGGTCAGGCGTTGTACATCATTGTTTCAGGCGAAGTGAAGGTGACGCGCGGCAATCAGTTTATGGGTGCGTTATCGATGGGCGATTGTTTCGGGGAGATGGCGCTGATTCATGGCAAGCGGACCGCAACGATTACGTCGGTCAGCGCGGTCGAATTTATTCGCATCGATGCCGCGAGCCTGGAGCAGCTATCCGAAAGCTGCCAGTTGAGCTTCAACAAACGCTTCCTGTTCACGTTGATTGAACGGCTTTCGGCGACCAACCGAAAACCGATGTTCATGAGCGAGGCGGAGCGAACGGCGGCGTGAATCCGGCTTCGCTTACGAGGCGGCATTGAACTGCCGCAATCGTTTTATCCGAACGGGAACCGCTCGACAATCTCATACCTCGCACCCGCTGACGACTTGGCGGAGTGCACCAATACAAAGTCACTTACGGAAAATTCAACGGGCGAGATTGCCATCTCCTGCCCGCGAAATCCTGCGCGCCGCAGCAACGTCATGTGAGGCGCAAAGCGCTTTGTGTCGAACGAAATAGCGGCGGCTTGGAGCTTTTCAGTCAACGTCGCCGCCAATGACATCAAGGCTGGCGGTGGTTCGGAAGGAGCCAGCCAAAAAATTCCGCCAGACCAACAGCCGGCGCGGCTCAATTTCAGATCAAACGGTGGAATAACAATGCTATGACCAATCGAAATAAGATCAGGCAGTCGAGAATTAGGCGTCTCACCCAGGAAGGCGAGCGTGACGTGAAGGGAGTCCCTCGCCACCGGACGCCCGCCATACTCGTCGTGAAATCGTTCCGTTAATACAGCCACTTTGTCGCACGCAACCTCGTCGGGCCAGACGGCGAAAAAGAGACGGGACGACTCAGCCATTGGCGCCCAACAGGCAAATCGCCTGCGCCGCAATCCCCTCTCCCCGACCGGTGAAGCCAAGCTTCTCCGTCGTTGTCGCCTTGACGTTCACGCTGTCCACCGACATTTCCAGATCGGCCGCGATATTGGCGGCCATGGAGGAAATATGCGGCGCCATCCTGGGCGCTTGCGCGATGATCGTCGCATCCACGTTTTGCACCTTGTACCCACGCTCCCGAATAAGCGCCGCGACATGACGCAACAGGGCGCGGCTATCGGCGCCTTTATAGCGCGGATCGGTATCGGGAAAATGCTTGCCGATATCGCCCAACGCCGCTGCGCCGAGCAGCGCGTCGCAAATCGCATGCAGCAGAACATCAGCGTCGGAGTGCCCCAATAATCCACGCTCGTATGGAATCTCGACGCCGCCAATAATCAATTTGCGACCTTCGGCGAACGCATGAACGTCGAAGCCTTGACCTATTCTCAATGTTGCCTCCTTTGTCCGGCGCCGATCGCCGAGGATGGCTTCGGCGATGGCGATATCTTCCGGGAACGTGACTTTAAAATTACTGGAGTTCCCCGCCACCAATCGCGGCGACAAACCAAGGGCCTCAACAGCCTGAGCCTCGTCGGTGTAGGACTCGTCGCTAGCTTGTGACAGCGCCTTGCGTAACAGGCCATAGCGGAATATCTGCGGTGTTTGAGCGAGCCATAGATTGTCGCGGGGGATCGTTTCGACGACCCGGTCGTTCTCTCCCCGCTTGACCGTATCGGGAATCGGCAATGCGCGCAAACCGCCGACGGGATCATCTCTTAACACATCCATCACTGCTTCCACGCGGCGGGGTTCGATACACGGCCGCGCTGCGTCATGCACCAGGATCCAATCGCTCTCGTTCGCCTTATCGGCGATCGCCGCCAACCCATTACGCACAGTGACGGCGCGCGTCTCGCCGCCACAACGAATAGCGGAGACCCTTTCCGGCAAATCACCGGATACGCGCTCCCAATACTCATCCTCGGGGCTGAGCAGGACATAGACATGGGACACCTTCTCGATGCGAACCAACGCATCGATGGTATGCAAGATCATGGGGCGACCGTCGAGCAGCAAATATTGTTTAGGCGATGCGCCCCCCACCCGTGAGCCCACGCCCGCGGCGGGGATCAATACAAAATATCGAGACAAGATGACCACACTCTCAAATAGAAATGACTCGCATTATCCTGGAAAAATATCTCGCAACTGAAACGCTGAAATCAAATTTCCCGTAAAGATCGATTGCGTACGGGTTAGTAGCCACTTTAACCTTAATCCCTGTTTCTTTGAGCATCTCCGTCCTTGACAATTCAATAACCACGCGCCCGACCATGCAGGAGGCTATTTCGATTCGACAATCCAATGTCATTTAGAAGAAACTTCTGCGATGCTGAGACTAATCCAATACATCGTCGCCGTCCTGGTTTTAGGCCTTGTCGCCACCCTAGGCGTTCACCTGTATGAAAAAGGCAAACCCGACGATAGCGTCGATTCCGCCAAAAAAACCGGCGAAATCATTGTCCTGACAGTCAATGGCCCTACCACTTACTACGAGAATGCGGCGGGCCAGCTCACCGGCCTCGAATACGAACTCGCCACGCGCTTCGCCGCGGAGGTTGGTCTTAAGGTTCGCTTCGAAATTCTCCCGAGCGAATCCGAACTCATTAACGCACTCAAAGCCCGTCGCGGCCACATTGTCGCCGGCACGTTATCGCCAACGCCTGAGCGCGATAAACGGGTGCGTTTTGGTCCTGCCTACAGCTCGCACACGCAACAAGTGGTCTATCGAATCGGCGGCGCAAAGCCACGCTCCATCGAGGAACTCGTTGGCAAACGCATCGGCGTGCTCACGCGCAGCCATCACGCAGAGCGCTTGACGGAATTGAAGAAGAAATTTAAGGATCTCAAATGGACGGAATTCGACAACGAAAGCACGGACGACTTGTTGAAACGTCTCTCGGATGAGGATCTCGATGTGGTCATCGCCGATTCAACCTGGATTGCGTTATCGCAAAATTTATACCCCAACATCGATATCGCGTTCGATTTGGGCAAACCGGAAATGCTTCGCTGGGCGTTCTCCTTGGCCGGCGATGATTTTCTGTATAAGGAAGCGAAGAAATTTTTTGCGCGCATCGAGAAAAGCGGCGAACTGAAACAGCTAGTCGCGCAACACTTGGGAAACACGCGCCGCCTGGTCAAAACCGATATGGAAACCTTTCTCCAACGCGTTCAAACCATGCTGCCAAAATATCGGCCAATTTTTCAGGAAGCGCAGGAGATCACCGGTCTCGACTGGCGTTTATTGGCGGCGATTAGTTATCACGAGTCGCACTGGAACCCGTTGGCCACGTCACCGACGAACGTGCGCGGCATCATGATGCTGACCGAGGACACCGCGGACCGACTGAATGTAAAGAATCGACTGGATGCGAAAGAAAGCATCATCGCCGGCGCCAAGTATTTGGTTTTACTGAAGGGCAGTCTTCCGCCGCGAATTCCCGAACCCGATCGAACTTGGCTGGCCATTGCAGCTTATAACCAGGGTCTGGGGCACCTCGAAGACGCCCGCATACTCACGCAGCGCCTAAAGCGTGACCCCGATGCGTGGATCGAGGTAAAAGCCGTGATGCCGCTGTTATCCGACCCCAACCACTATCAGACACTCAAGCGGGGTTATGCGCGCGGCGGCGAGGCGGTCATCATGACTGAAACCGTACGAATGTACTTCGCGGTGCTCGCGCGTATTCAAGGGCCTTATAAGCCGCCGCTCACGTTGGCTGTTGAGGATTCGAAATAGAAGCCTGGGCTACTACCATGCATGCCAAACGAATGATCTTCAGTTAAAGAAGATTCATGCAACCGGCTCGATCTTTTCCATGCCGCCCATATAACCGCGCAACGCAACGGGAACGGTAACGCTGCCATCGGCGTTCTGATAATTCTCTAGCACTGCAACCAACGTTCTCCCCACCGCTAGGCCCGAGCCATTCAAGGTGTGGACCAACTCGGTCTTACCCTGCGCGTTACGGAATCGCGTTTGCATGCGTCGGCCCTGGAAGGATTCACAATTCGAACAGGAGGAAATTTCTCGATAAGT
>DATLHW010000558.1:0-7996 GCA_035539675.1 Burkholderiales bacterium
ATCGGCGTCACAGGCGAACAACTTGGTCTTGATCTGGCTCGGTGGGTAGTATTTGGAATGGTGTTCTTTGCTTACCATTTCGGTTGTCTTGTTGCCCGCGAAGGGCGCACGCTTGGGAAGACTGCGGTGGATATTTGTGTCATTTCCGCCGCAGGACAACCACTCTCTATTGCTCAGTGTATGCTCCGTTCCGGAGTTCGTGCGACGCCATTCATTATGTTGAGCGTACCTGGAATCGATGTCGTTGGCGCCCTCTTGCTTCTTGCGCTATTGCTTGTCGAGTTTTATCTCATCGAGCAGCCACCGTCGCGCCAAACGGTTGCGGACCGTGTTGCCCACTCATTGGTTGTGAAACTTCCCCCGCTTCAACCACATCGCGCGCCGGCTGGTCCGATGTTTAGCGCTCACGATACGGAGTTTGGCTTTCCACCGCAGCGCCCTCGGGGAGACGATCAAGACCGCCAGTCACGCGCTAACCAGTCGCCCGCGTAGGTACGCCAACAAGCACTTTTAACTATCTTTTAAAACATTTAACAAATGTTGAAGTGCACATGACAAACACGCCTCAGCGCGCGGAATGGTGGAAAAAATTCCTTTGCGAAAAATGCCAATTCCCAGCAACGGAGAAACTTCGCGCTCAGTTTCTCATTGCCGAACTTTCTGAGTTTTGCGATTGTGGGTGCAATAGTTTTAAGGTTCAAATCCCCAGCAGCCACTGCGTCGTCCCGATTGCCGAAAGGGGCTGTTACCGTAAGGTGTTCGAGGCAAACTTTCAGCTTGTCGAAGAAGGCAAAACTCTTGAGGTAATTTTGTTCGTCGGCGAAGATGGGAACCTCGCTTATGTGGAGATCGACTGCTGTGGCAATAGCTCACCTGTTCCAGACGCTATCTCGGTGATTGAACCACCGTTTCACGTCCATGCCAGCTCTACGCTCGTACCCTAACAACACATGTGTTCCGCTAACGTCCACCATGGGCGATATAGAAAATCCACACTATCCAGAAAATGAATACTCCCAAAAAATGGCGGCCATCTTATATCTGGGTTTGTTATGTGTGCAGTGCATCCAACCCAGCTGGCGCCGAAAAGTGCACAGCCTGCGACTTCCCCGCAATTGCATCCGCCCAAGAAATTAACAAAGCGTCACAAATGGAGACGCCACGAAATGAAACATCTCCGAGAGATGCGAGCCTACTGCTCGTCGCATTCGGGGTGTATCTTTTGTGGGGCGCCTATTTTGCGTTCAGTAACGCGGAGTGGCCTTGGTTTATGCCACCGCAACTTGACTTCATTGGGATGTTACTCAGCGCCTTGGGAGATCCAATTGGCGCATATTGTGGTGGAGGCTTCCTCGCCCTGCTTGGAATTGCATTAGTGTCATTTCCAATTGTTCTTTTCTTTCGCCGTATGTAAACAAACTGAGAACGCAAAGATCTACTTCCAGCGCCTAATCGCTTACATTTTTGTGGCGCCAATGGCGTAGATACTTTCTTCGATTCCGTACGGAGGGCGATGCATTCCATCGATGCCTAGCTGGTTGATTCGTGCAGTGTTGATGTTCACCCTTCTCGCACGATTCACCGCGCTCAATAATGGAGCGACGTCCCGTCTTTAGAGACAACTGCCACCACCCTACGAAGGGCAAACGAATTCCCAAAAATGGATTGGTTTGAGCTTCGAGAGCCTTTTCTACAACTTACTTCGGCGATTCCTATCTTCTCGCCTAATCCATTTGAGTTATTCACACTTCCAATTTGTCGTGAGACCATATGGTCGGCAAGACGAAGGAACTTCTTCCCAACATCGTCAGCCCCAAAAGGAAGAACACACACCAATGAGACCTCTTCTTATCGCGCTCGCTGTTGCTCTTTGCTTAACCGCTTGCGGCAAACCCGTCCCCGCCGAAAAGTCAGCATACGTTGGTCTGTGGAAAGCGCCACAAATGTCCTTGCTTATCACCCAGGACGGTAGCGTCAAGTACGAACGGCTCGAAAGCGGGGTATCGAAGTCCGTCTCCGGTCCACTCCAAGGCTTTAACGGAAACAATTTCGACGTCGGTTTTGGCCCTCTTTCGACCACATTTGTCGTAGCTTCACCGCCTCACCAAGACGGAGAGTCAACAAAGATGACGGTGGACGGAGTCGAACTGATCAAGAACAAATGACATGCGCTTCGCTTAGTTGTTAGTTAGTGAACATAAATCTGCGCACAGTCCATAGAATCTCCGCGATTTTTGTCGGTACGTTTGTCCTTCTGCATTTAAGCAATCACCTCGCTCTGCTACATAGCATCGCTCTTCATATTCAGGTCATGGAGGTTATGCGTGTTTTTTATCGCCTCCCGGTGATTGAGGCGCTTCTACTCGCCAGCATCGCGTTACAGGTTTTCACGGGGCTGCCGATTGCATTCCGACGTTTAAAGCAGAGACAAGATGCATGGCGTCGGTTGCAAATATTCTCCGGCATTTATTTGGCTTACTTCTTCATCAACCATGTCGGCGCAACATTGCTAACTCGAGGTGTGGTTGGTTTGGATACAAACATTTTCTTTGCCTCAGTCGGCCTTCACGCGCCGCCATTCCAATATTTCTTTGCGCCCTACTATTTTTTGGCGGTTTGCGCGTTTTTCGCTCACTCGGCTTGCATCGTTCGCAATGTTCAAATACAAAGTCAAAGCAGCGCCGGCTATCGCCGACTGCATCTGCTTATACTTTTGGCAGGGCCGTTAGTTGGCGGCCTGATCGTAGCGGCCCAGGCAGGGGCGTTTTATCCGGTAACCATCCAAGATGAATATGTTCAGGCTTTCAAATCCCTCTTTCACTAATTTGGAAATAGAATTACTTCAGGCATCGTCCAAATTCGGCGATATAGTTCAACGCGAATTCAATTGATGCGATAACTTCTTAATGGCGTCCATAAGACAAGGTCGATATGCCCACTGAAATCGAACGAAAGTTCCTCGTTACCGGAACTGAATGGCGTCAAGGCGACAGCATTCGTCTATGTCAGGGATACCTAAGCCGGGCCAAGGAGCGAACTGTCAGAGTTCGACTTGCTGGCGAGAAGGCGTTTCTCACGATCAAAGGTATAAGCAAAGGGGCATCGAGAGCGGAGTTCGAATACGAGATCCCGGTTGTTGACGCCGAGCAGCTTCTAAAACTATGTGACGGCCCGCTTATTGAAAAGGTGAGGCATGTTGTCGTTTACAAGGGCTTGAAGTGGGAAGTTGACGAGTTCTTCGGTGAAAACGCTGGGTTGGTCGTCGCCGAGGTAGAGTTGGAACGTGAAGACCAACCACTCGAAAAACCAGATTGGGTCGGGCAGGAAGTGACCCATGACCTGCGCTATTTCAACTCGAGTCTCGCCACCAATCCGTATAGGACCTGGTCTTAACTCCGGCTCCTCTAATGGAAATTATATTTGCGTCACTTGCCTCGCTTTTGGCCGGTTTAATCGACTCGATTGTGGGTGGAGGCGGATTAGTGCTTGTGCCGGCGCTATTCGCCATTTTTCCAACAGCCCCGCCAGCCACTTTACTGGGAACCAATAAGTGCGCTTCCGTTTGGGGTACGGCGATCGCCACGGTTCAGTACAGTCGCCGCGTGCAAATGCGTTGGCCCGTATTGCTGCCTGCGGCATTGACAGCGCTTGTCGGCGGTTTCCTCGGAGCCTGGGCAGTCACGCTGATTAATCCGAGCTTCCTGCGCCAGCTGCTCCCTTTCGTTTTGTTGATGGTGCTGCTTTATACGTTAATCAAAAAAGACCTAGGAAATACTCATGCGCCACACCACTCGCAAAGGCGAGAAACGGTTATCGCGTGCATTATTGGCGCGGTAATCGGGTGGTACGACGGCTTCTTCGGTCCCGGTACCGGCAGCTTTTTTATTTTTCTTTTCGTTCGACTCCTGGGCTACGACTTTTTAAATGCGTCAGCAGCGGCCAAGTTGATGAATGTCGCCACTAACGTCGCGGCGCTGATTTTATTTATTGCCAAGGGGTATGTCTGGTGGCATGTCGGATTGACGATGGCGGTAGCAAACATCGCCGGTAGTCTCGTCGGTACGCGACTTGCGCTACGACACGGCGCCACGTTTGTGCGATACGTGTTTATCCTGGTCGTCAGTATGCTGATCTTGAAAACAGGGTATGACGCATTTCTGAGGTAAAAAGGAAGGACCGGAAAAATATGGAATATTCGATTCGTCACGTTGAGCCAAGCGATTTTGAGGCCATTAGGGCAATCTACGCATGCCCACTCGCAATGGCGGGCACATTGCAACTACCTATGCCTACCGCGGAGCTGTGGAGAAGAAATCTTATTGAGCAACCGCCCAGCACACGCGCATTTTTGATTTTTGCGGAAGCAGAGCCAGTTGGGCACTTGGGGATTTGGCCTATTCAGCGCGTACGTCGCGCTCACGCGGCAACCATGGGCATGGCGGTGAGGGATAATTGGCGCAATCGAGGAGTAGGTGCGGCGCTACTGAAAGAGGCGATTTCTCAATCTGATAACTGGCTGAATATCATTCGCCTGGAACTTTCGGTTTACACCGATAACGAAGCCGCTATTCATTTATATAAAAAGTTTGGCTTTGTAATCGAAGGGACCCATCGCGCATACGCGCTGCGTGATGGCGCGTACGTTGATGCTTTTTCAATGGCCCGGCTTCACCCCGCTCCGCCTACATTTGCTAAACCTTGATATGCAAAAAGGCGCCGGCTGGTTGGTAACGTTCGTTAATCGCAAATTGTCATGAGGAAACTAACGTGCTGAAGACTTACAAAGGAAGTTGCCACTGCGGTCGAGTCCGCTTTGAAGCCGACATTGACTTAAGCGCTGGAACCTTCAGGTGTAACTGCTCAATCTGCTCCAGAAATCGTTTTTGGCCCGCGGTCGTTCAACCCGATGCGTTTCGCCTGTTTTCTGGCAAGGAAGAGCTCACAAAATATTTATTCAATTCGATGCGCAATGAGCATTATTTCTGCAAACACTGCGGCGTTCGCTCCTTCGGTATAGGCAATAGCCCAGAGATTGGCCAAGTATACGGCGTCAATTTGGGATGCTTGGAGGATGTCACGCCTGAAGAACTTGCGGCGGCGCCAATCACCTATGTTGACGGCAAGCATGACAACTGGGGTTCACCTCCGGCGATCACAAGCTACTTATGAAGTAAGCGCCCTCTGCCAGCGACGCGGTTTTGTTGCGCTTCGCGCGCTGTCGCTGGTGGAATGCGTCGCGAGGCTCCTTCAATTCCACCCTACGCCTTTTCCAAAAACTCCTGCAGCAATGTGCGCATGCTTAGCCTTTTAAAAAAGGCTTCCGTAGCGAATGATAAAAATCGGCCAGACGGATCTCCATCCGCGAAAACGAATTCGACCAACGAGTCTCATGCATTTGGAGCCTCATGAGAAATTCACATACCTATATCACGTAGATAGTCGCGCACAGCGACAACCCGCTTCATTCATCACATCCATTTTTTCCTCATAAGCAAATACGAATAGATTCGTTCCTACAAAAATGGGAGCTCGCTAGACTTCGTATCTCCAATTGATCATAACCTGTCATGACAGGTTCAAAGACACGCTAGCCATGCAAAGCTCTCGCCCTGTCGGCATTTCTCCCGTTCCGCTGTATACGCAGATCAAGGAGATCATTCGCAAGCATATCTTGGACGGAACGTACCAGCCGCACGCGCAGATTCCTGCGGAAAGCGCTTTGAGTAGTCTCTTTGATGTGAGTCGAATAACCATCCGGCAAGCGCTGAACGATCTGCAAAAAGAAGGGATGATTTTCAAGATTCCCGGCAAGGGTACGTTCGTATCGAAGCCCAAAGCGTTCCAACAGCTGACGCAACTGGAAGGCTTCTCCGAAGCAATGTCGCGCATGGGGCATGAAATCTACAACCAGGTTCTCAGTCACAAAACGCTTATTGCGCCGGATACGGTGGCGCAACGCCTCAATCTAACGACTGGAATCGAAGTTACTGAAATACAGCGCATCCGACATCTGAACCGCGAGCCGCTATCGTTGGAGATTACCTATCTGCCGTTATCGATCGGTGAGCGGCTTCGAAAGGAAAATCTGGCGAGCCGCGACATCTTTCTGATTCTCGAAAACGATTACGGTATCGAACTAGGTCACGCTGATTTGCAAATAGACGCCACGTTGGCCGATGAGGCGACATCCGGCGCATTGCGAATCGATGAAGGCGCCGCGCTCTTACGTTTAGAACGTCTAACGCATACAAGCGCGGGCGCACCAATCGATTTCGAATACCTCTACTTCCGTGGCGACGCCTTTCAATACCGTTTGCAAATCGCCCGACATGCCGCCGGCGGCAATGCTTCTACAGGAAATCAACATGCAGACACATACCCAGATCGTTGACGTGCTTGTCATCGGCGGCGGCACTGCCGGGCCAATGGCTGCGGTCAAGGCTAAAGAAGCTAATCCTCAGTTGCGCGTCCTGTTGCTGGAAAAGGCGCACGTCAAACGTAGCGGCGCCATCTCGATGGGCATGGACGGCCTCAACAATGCCGTGGTTCCCGGATTCGCCACGCCTGAGCAATACGTCAAGGAAATTACTACCGCCAACGACGGAATCGTCAATCAGAAAACTGTGATGGCGTATGCGCAAAACAGTTTCGCGATGATCGAAGAACTGGACCGTTGGGGTGTGAAATTCGAGAAGGACGAAACGGGCGACTATGCCATGCGCAAGGTGCATCACATGGGCACATACGTGTTGCCCATGCCAGAAGGCCATGACATCAAGAAAGTGCTGTACCGGCGCTTGAAACGCGTGCGGGTTGAGATTACCAATCGGCTGGTGGCGACGCGCTTATTGCTGGCGGCGGATGGCAGTGTCGCGGGCGCCATGGCTTTCGATTGCCGCACGGGCGACTTCCATGTCATCCGCGCTAAAACGGTGATCTTATCGACAGGCGCTGCGGGAAGATTGGGATTACCTGCTTCCGGCTATCTGTTCGGCACCTATGAGAATCCGACCAATGCTGGCGACGGATACAGCATGGCTTACCACGCAGGCGCCGAACTGTCGGGCATCGAATGTTTTCAGATTAATCCGCTGATCAAGGATTACAACGGTCCGGCCTGTGCTTATGTGACCGGTCCATTCGGCGGTTACACCGCCAACAACAAGGGCGAGCGCTTTATCGAATGCGATTATTGGAGCGGCCAGATGATGCAGGAGTTTTACAACGAGTTGGAAGGCGGCGATGGCCCGGTTTTCCTCAAGCTCAATCATCTGGCGGAAGAAACAATCGGCGCGATAGAAACCATTTTGCACACCAATGAACGACCTAGTCGGGGTCGTTTCCACGAAGGGCGCGGCGTGAATTATCGCGAGCAGATGGTGGAGATGCATATCTCTGAAATCGGACTGTGCAGCGGCCACTCGGCATCCGGGGTTTGGGTCAATGAACGCGCCGAGACGACGGTCGCTGGTCTTTATGCGGCGGGAGACTTGGCCTGCGTTCCTCACAATTACATGTTGGGCGCTTTTGTATATGGAAAACTGGCCGGCGAAAGCGCAGCCCAGTATTGCTCTGAAAATGAGTTGCACGACATCGATGAAGCACAGGTGGAAAACGAACGCGAGCGCGTCTGGGCGCCGTTGTCGCGCCAGGACGGTCTGCCGCCAGCTCAGGTCGAATACAAATTGCGGCGCATGGTCAACGATTATCTACAGCCGCCAAAAGTGACGCGCAAGATGGAAATCGGCCTCGCCCGCTTCGAGCAGATTCGCGACGATCTGGATCGATTGACTGCCGCTAACCCGCACGAACTGATGCGCGCATTGGAAGTGCATGCCATCCGCGACTGCGCAGAAATGGCGGCGCGCGCTTCGCTATATCGGACAGAAAGCCGTTGGGGGCTGTATCACAATCGCGTCGACTATCCCATGCGAAACGACGACGAGTGGAGCGTTCATGTCCAGGTTAAAAAAGACAACGGCCAAATGACCTGCTT
>DATLHW010000559.1:0-10166 GCA_035539675.1 Burkholderiales bacterium
ATACGATCGGCTTATGACTACAGAAATCACCGGTGCGGAAATACTTATCCGTTGCTTGCAGGAAGAAGCAGTTGAGTTTGTCTTCGGCTATCCCGGCGGGGCAGTTCTCAATATTTATGATGAGATTTTTAAGCAAAACAAATTCAAGCATGTGCTCGTGCGGCACGAGCAAGCTGCGGTGCATGCGGCAGACGGTTACGCGCGTTCCTCGCATAAGCCTGGCGTAGCCCTCGTAACGAGCGGCCCGGGAGTAACCAATGCGGTGACAGGCATCGCCACCGCATATATGGATTCGATTCCGTTGGTCGTCATTTCCGGGCAGGTGCCGACTCCCGCTATAGGGCAGGATGCTTTTCAGGAATGCGACGCTGTTGGTATTACGCGTCCGTGCGTTAAGCACAACTTTCTGGTTAAAGACATCAAAGACTTGGCATTGACGGTCAAGAAGGCTTTCTATATCGCCACAACGGGGCGGCCTGGACCGGTCGTGGTGGATGTGCCCAAAGACATTACTCAGCAGAAGTATAAGTTTGAGTATCCGTCGCAGATTTCCATGCGTTCCTATAATCCCGTCGTGAAGGGACACAGCGGTCAGATTCGCAAGGCCGTGCAAATGCTGCTTGAGGCGAAGCGGCCGATGATTTATACGGGTGGCGGCGTGATCTTGGGGAATGCGGCTGCGCAAGTTACCAGTCTCGCCAGGATGCTGGGATTTCCAATCACCAACACCTTGATGGGGCTCGGCGGTTATCCGGCGACAGACTCACAGTTTTTGGGCATGTTGGGTATGCATGGCACGTATGAAGCCAATATGAGCATGCAGCATTGCGACGTGTTGCTTGCTATCGGCGCTCGTTTTGACGACCGCGTAATTGGCAATCCACAGCACTTCGCCAAGGAAGTGCGCAAGATTATTCATATTGATATCGACCCGTCGTCGATTTCCAAACGCGTAAAGGTCGATGTGCCAATCGTTGGAAATATTACCGACGTGTTGGAAGAGCTTGTGCGGCAGATCGAGGCCGCCAATGCAAAGCCCGATCAGGCCGCTCTTAAGGCGTGGTGGGCGCAGATTGAGTTGTGGCGTTCGCGTGACTGCCTGAAATACGATCGGACTAGCAACATCATTAAACCGCAATCGGTGATTGAGAAATTGTATGAACTCACCAAGGGCGACGCATTCGTCACGTCGGATGTAGGACAGCATCAGATGTGGGCTGCTCAGTTCTATAAGTTTGACAAACCGCGGCGTTGGATTAACTCAGGTGGACTTGGCACGATGGGTTTCGGGTTGCCATCAGCCATGGGCGTTCAGCTTGCAAATCCGGGCGCGACGGTAGCTTGCGTTACCGGCGAGGCCAGCATTCAGATGTGTATTCAGGAATTATCTACATGTAAGCAATACCACCTGCCCATAAAGATCGTGAATCTTAATAATCGTTACATGGGTATGGTTAGGCAGTGGCAAGAGTTCTTTTACGGCAATCGTTATGCCGAATCCTATATGGATGCATTGCCGGATTTTGTGAAGCTGGCTGAAAGCTACGGTCACGTGGGTATGAAGATCGAGCGGCCGGAAGATGTGGAAGGCGCTCTAAGGGAAGCCATTGGTCTGAAAGAAAGACTCGTGTTCTTGGATTTTATTACTGATCAAACGGAAAATGTGTTTCCAATGGTGCCAGGCGGTAAAGGTCTTTCGGAAATCATACTTGCCGAAGAGCTGTAAGCAGGTCGCCAAGCGACTTAAATATTGTTTCATTGCGGGGTTGTCTCACGAGGACAGCCTGCGCGGGGAGCGCCCTTATCGTGGCGTTCTCGAACGTCTCAATTCAAGAGCTTCTTTTTAACGATCCGCGGTATCTTTTGCCGTGGAATATCTGTGAAGCGACGATATGCGGCATATTCTTTCCCTGCTAGTGGAGAATGAATCGGGCGTTCTGTCACGCGTTGCCGGTTTGTTTTCCGCCAGAGGTTATAACATCGAGTCGTTAACCGTTGCGGCCACCGAGGATTCCACTTTGTCGCGATTGACAATAGTGACCATCGGCTCGGACGACGTTATCGAACAGATTACCAAGCAGCTCAACAAGCTCATCGAAGTGGTTAAAGTTGTCGACCTCAACGATGGGCGTCACATAGAGCGGGAGCTAATGCTCGTGAAGGTGCGCGCGGTTGGTAAGGACCGCGAGGAAGTGAAGCGCACTGCTGATATATTTCGCGGCCGGATTGTCGATGTGACCGACAAGACCTATGTGATTGAACTGACCGGCACCGGAGAGAAACTCACCGCCTTTCTGGATGCGCTGGATAAAACATCAATACTTGAAACGGTTCGGACCGGCGTATCTGGTATCGGACGCGGCGAGTGGATATTGAAGGTGTGATGTTAGGCGCACATGTTGCGCTTAATCGCTTGTTAATCAAATGCTGGGCGCATGGTAGCAGCCCTTAAAAGTACGAGGAAACTATGAAAGTCTATTACGAAAAAGACGCCGACCTATCGCTGATTAAGGGTAAGAAGGTCGCCATTATTGGTTACGGCTCCCAGGGACACGCACACGCCCAGAACCTTAACGACTCCGGCGTGAAGGTTACCGTAGGCTTGCGTAAGGATGGCGCGTCGTGGAAAAAGGCGAAGGCTGCCGGCCTGAAAGTAAAGGAAGTGGCTGAGGCGGTAGAAGATGCTGATTTAGTGATGATCCTTCTGCCCGACGAGAACATTGGTCAAGTCTATAAAGATGAAGTGGCGCCTAATATTAAGAAGGGCGCGACGCTTTCCTTCGCCCATGGCTTCAATATTCACTACGGCCAAGTTGCTCCGCGGGAAGATCTGGACGTCATTATGATTGCGCCAAAAGGCCCCGGCCATTTGGTTCGCTCCACCTACACGCAAGGTGGCGGCGTACCTGCTCTTATAGCAGTGCATCAAGACGTTTCTGGAAAAGCGCGAGATTTGGCGCTTTCTTACGCCGCAGCGATTGGCGGCGCTCGTGGAGGGGTTATCGAGACATCCTTCCGTGAAGAAACCGAAACTGATTTGTTTGGTGAACAAGCTGTTCTATGCGGTGGCGCCACTGCCTTGGTGCAGGCAGGCTTCGAAACGTTGGTGGAAGCCGGATACGCGCCCGAAATGGCCTATTTTGAGTGCTTGCATGAATTGAAGCTTATCGTCGATCTGATGTACGAAGGCGGTATTGCTAACATGCGCTATTCAATTTCCAATAATGCGGAGTACGGCGATATTACTCGCGGCCCCCGTATCATTACGGAAGAAACGAAGAATGAAATGCGTAAGATTTTGCAGGAGATCCAGACAGGTCAATACGCTAAGGAATTCATTCTCGAGAACCGCGCCGGCGCACCGACTTTACTCTCGTCTCGTCGTATCGCAACCGAGCATCCTATCGAAACGGTAGGCGCCAAGTTGCGCGACATGATGCCTTGGATCAAACATAACAAGTTGGTTGATCAGAGCAAGAATTAATCGCGAATAGGGGATCAAGCGACGCTCAGCGAGAATGCTCGCTGAGGTGAATGCTGAATCCCCTATTTTTATGGCGGTAAATCAAAGTTCTTACTCTTTTTCCATGAAGAAATCATATCCGCATCCAATTATTGCTAAAGAAGGATGGCCGTTTCTGGGGCTGGCAACTGCGTTATCAATCGTCGTTAGTTATTACGGCGGATGGTGGTCGGCGCCATTTTGGCTGATAACACTATTCATTTTGCAATTCTTCCGCGATCCTCCGCGACAACTTCCGGATGACCAACGTGCCGTGCTTTCTCCTGCTGACGGGCGCATCGTCGCGGTGGAAAAAACAGTTGATCCCTACTTAAAACGTGATGCGCTGAAGATTAGTGTGTTCATGAACGTCTTTAATGTGCACTCCAATCGGATGCCGGTGGACGGACGCGTTGAGGGAGTCTGGTACTCTCCCGGCGGTTTTGTAAACGCAGCGCTATCGAAAGCGTCAGAGGAAAACGAACGTAACGCCGTCGCAATTCGAACGCCCGATGGGATTGACGTGACTTGTGTACAAGTGGCAGGTCTCATCGCACGACGCATCCTGTGTTACGTTAGCGCCGGTGATGCGTTGAAACGCGGCGATCGCTATGGTTTTATTCGTTTTGGTTCTAGGGTTGACGTCTATCTTCCTCTGACCGCTAAAGCTCGCGCATCGATAGGCGATAAAGTTTACGCGAGCGAATCGGTGCTTGCCGAAATCGGTCCCAATACTTAATTTGAACAAGGTTACCGCCCTCGATGCCCTACGATCTTCCCCCTAACAAAGGCAGGCCGAGCGCCGTCTTGCGTCGCCGGGGTATATACATACTTCCCAATCTGTTTACGACCGGAGGGCTTTTCTCGGGCTTCTTCGCGATTGTGCAGGGGATGAATGGGCGTTTTGAGATGGCCGCGGTAGCCATCTTTCTAGCGATGGTGCTGGACGGTTTGGATGGGCGAGTCGCGAGGTTGACGCATACGCAAAGCGCTTTTGGAGCGGAGTACGACAGCTTGGCGGATATGGTGGCGTTCGGCGTCGCTCCCGCCTTGGTAATGTATTCGTGGGCTTTAAGCGGGTTGGGTAAGTGGGGCTGGCTTGCAGCCTTTATTTATTGTGCGGGCGCGGCGCTGCGATTGGCGAGATTTAACGTTCAGCTTGATGTGGCAGACAAGAGATACTTCACCGGCTTGCCTAGTCCTTCAGCTGCTGCGTTGTTAGCTGGCCTCGTCTGGGTGTTACACGAGTATCAAATTAGTGGCAGCGATGCGAGTTGGTACGCATGGACAGCGACAATATTTGCTGGGCTGACAATGGTTAGCAATGTTCGTTACTACAGTTTTAAAGACATCAATTTACGTAAAAGCGTGCCTTTTTGGGCTCTGCTGTTGATTGTGTTCGCATGGCTTTTCATATCGATTGACCCACCACGAGTATTGTTTGGGTTATTCGTCGCGTATTCGTTATCGGGTTACGTCATGTGGTGCATCGATTGGATGCGTGGTCGCAAGGAGGAAGGTAAGTTCAAGGACGAGAAATAAATAGAGCGCTTGATTGCTTGTGTTCCCTCAAGTGTCTGCTCGTATTATTTCTGTTGCTGCTGGCGGAAAAGTTGGCTATATTTCCCGTCATGGTTTCTATTGCTTACATCGCTTGTTTCTCCTTCGCCGCGTTGCCGTTCGGCTCGCTGCTGCGCTTCGCGCGCTAAATACTTTCCCTCCCCCTTGTAGTACATAAACGGCGCCTTGGCGAAAGCACGAGGTGAGTTAGTTTCGAACTCGTTTCGGAGAATATCATGACAGATCAGTTAATCATTTTTGACACCACATTGCGCGATGGTGAGCAGAGTCCCGGCGCATCCATGAACAAGGAAGAGAAGGTGCGCATCGCGAAGCTATTGGAAAAGATGCGGGTTAATGTAATTGAGGCGGGATTTGCGGCCGCGAGCCCAGGCGACTATGAGGCTGTTAATGCGGTTGCGAGCGCTATCAAGGACAGCACTGTCGCCAGCTTGGCCCGTGCCCAGGTTGGTGATATTACAAAAGCAGGCGAAGCAATAAAGCCGGCTGTTTCAGGGCGAATTCATACATTTATCGCCACCTCAGCCATACACATGGAGAAGAAGCTTCGGATGAGACCTGAACAGGTCCAGGAAGCCGCTATCGATGCCATAAAGTTCGCTCGTAAGTTCACGGATGATGTTGAGTTTTCCGCGGAAGACGCAAGCCGCTCCGAGTTTGATTTCCTTTGCCGCATCTTGGAGGCCGTGATTAAGGCTGGCGCCAACACAATCAACATACCTGATACGGTGGGGTATGGAGTTCCTGGGCAATTCGGCGACATGATCAAGCGGCTTAGGGAGGCGATACCCAATGCTGATAAGGCGGTGTGGTCCGTGCATTGTCACAACGATTTGGGTCTTGCCGTGGCGAATTCCCTCGCGTCTGTCTTAAATGGCGCGAGACAGGTGGAGTGCACTATTAACGGCTTGGGTGAGCGGGCTGGCAATGCGTCGTTGGAAGAGATCGTTATGGCCGTTAAAACACGTAGGGATGTGTTTAACGTAGACACTCGAATTGATACGACTCAGTTGGTGCCCGCAAGTAAATTGGTTGCTGGGATAACCGGCTTTCCTGTTCAACCTAACAAGGCCATCGTTGGGGCCAACGCGTTTGCTCATGAGGCTGGGATTCATCAAGACGGCGTGCTTAAGCATCGGGAAACGTATGAAATTATGCGAGCTGAAGACGTTGGTTGGAATGCGAATAAGTTGGTTCTTGGTAAGCATTCCGGACGGACGGCTTTTAAGGCGCGTTTGCAGGCGCTTGGTATTGAACTCTCATCCGAGCAGACGATTAATGAGGCTTTTAAACGGTTTAAGGAATTGGCTGATAAGAAACACGAAATCTTTGATGAAGATTTGCACGCCTTAGTTTCCGATGAAAATATAACGCCGGAAGATGAGTATTTCCAACTGGTGTCACTTATGGCGCATTCTGAAACTGGCGAAACGCCGTACGCACGGTTGACTATATCAGCCGGAGGTAAAGAGATTCATTCGGAATCGAAGGGCACTGGTCCGGTGGATGCTTCGTTCAAGGCGCTGGAAAATGTGGTCAATAGCGGCGCTGAACTTCAGTTGTATTCTGTCAACGCAATTACGAGCGGAACGGAATCTCAGGGCGAAGTGACCGTCCGATTGCAGAAAGAGGGCCGTATTGTGAATGGCCTGGGAGCAGATACGGATATCGTTGTCGCATCAGCCAAGGCGTACATTAATGCCTTAAATAAGCTGCACTCCAATCCTCAGCGATTGAGTCCTCAAGGCGACGGTTTAGGCGTGTAACGTGATAGCAAACCGGAGCAATCCATCATCGATTGCTCCGGGAATTTTAGCTAAACCCGCTTGGCCAGTTCGGCGGCATTTCCCACATAGCTTGCCGGCTCGAGCTTAAGCAATGCTTCTTTGGCATGGGCAGGAATTGCAAGCCCTTCAATAAAAATTTGAAGAGCAGCCTTGTCGATGCCTCCTTTTCCTCGTGTCAATTCTTTCAGTTGTTCATATGGATTGGCGATGCCGTAACGGCGCATTACCGTTTGAATGGGTTCAGCCAAAACCTCCCATGTCTTATCCAGATCCGCGGCAAGCGCTGCTTGATTGACTTCTAGTTTTCCGAGCCCACGTAAACAAGATTCATACGCCAAGAGAGAATAACCAAATGCCACGCCGATGTTCCGCAGTACCGTTGAATCGGTGAGATCACGCTGCCATCGGGAAATGGGTAGCTTGTCTGACAGGTGACGAAGCAATGCGTTAGCAAGACCCAGGTTTCCCTCGGAGTTCTCGAAATCGATCGGATTGACTTTGTGCGGCATGGTGGATGAACCAATTTCGCCGGCTTTTATTTTTTGCTTGAAGTAGCCTAATGAAATATATCCCCATATATCCCGATTTAAATCAATGAGAATGATATTGAAGCGCGTTAGCGCATCGCAGAACTCCGCTAGATAATCATGGGGCTCAATTTGGGTGGTGTAAGGATTGAAAGTTAACCCGAACTTTTCCACAAAGTTGCGAGAAAACATTTCCCAATCCAAATTTGGATAAGCGGAGAGATGGGCATTGTAGTTACCTACAGCCCCGTTGATTTTTCCTAGTATTTCCACGTTCGTCACTCGTTGTTTCGCTCGCTTGAGTCGATAACAAACATTGGCCAATTCTTTGCCCAGAGTTGTGGGTGAAGCCGGTTGACCATGCGTACGCGAAAGCATTGGCGTGTCCGCAAATTGATGGGCTAACGCGCGCAATTCATCCTCTATGCGTTGGAGGGTGATAAGCAAGACTGCCTCACGCGCTTCCTTCAGCATCAAGGCATAGGACAAATTGTTTATATCTTCTGACGTGCAGGCGAAATGAATGAACTCCGCAGCTCTTTGCACTTCGGAGTTTGTCCCTAGGCGCTCCTTAAGCCAATATTCAATCGCTTTCACATCGTGGTTAGTGCGACCTTCAATCGCCTTGACTTGTGCGGCGTCCGCAACTGAGAACTTGGCGACGACTTCATCCAGTTCGCTGATGGTTTGAGCGGAAAAGGTTGCGACTTCGGAGATTGTTGGCTCCAGGCTTAGCGCCTTTAACCATTCGATTTCAACGCGAACTCGATAATGAATAAGCGCATATTCGCTAAAGTAGGTGCGAAGGCCCTCGACCTTATTTTGGTAGCGGCCATCGAGTGGGGATAATGCTGTAAGAGGATTAAATTCCATGAAGAATCGATTCGAACGCAGGCTAGAATTTAGGAGCGGTGGATTCTATCATAGGCCTTTGTAATGGCTGAGTTAAGGTTGGAGGGAAAGTAGGGGCGGCGGCGTATTTCCTGATCGATTAAGCTTTTTCCGAAGTTCAGTTTAACGCGCGAATGCTATAATTGCTCCGCCTCTATTATCCTTCCTGACCTATGAAACTACTCGCATCATTAACCAGTCCGTTTGTTCGTAAGGTGCGTATCGTGCTTGCCGAGAAGAAGATCGAATACGATCTTGAACAGGAAAATCCCTGGAGTTCGGACACCAAGGTTTCTCAGTACAATCCGTTGGGGAAAGTTCCGGCGTTGGAATTGGACGATGGCTCTACCTTGTATGACTCTCGGGTAATTGTGGATTACCTCGATACTGTGACGCCGGTGAGCCGTTTGATGCCGGATACGACGCGTCAGCGGATAATGGTCAAACGTTGGGAGGCATTGGCGGATGGTGTTTCAGAGGCGGCCGCCACTATTTTTCTGGAACGAAAGCGGTCAAAGTCGCAGCAAAGCCCTGATTGGATTCGCCGTCAGTATGACAAGATTCATGCGGGACTGAAGGCCATGTCGGAGGATCTGGGCGAGAAGGGCTTCTGTACGGGGGAGTCCTACAATCTGGCCGACATTGCAACGGGATGCACGCTGTTCTATTTAGATTTTCGTTTCCCCGATGTGTCCTGGCGCGAACCCTACGCCAATCTGGGAAAGCTAGCTGAGAAACTGGCGAAGCGGCAGTCGTTTATAGACACTGCGCCACCACAATCCTAACCGCAGCAGACGCTGGCTGCCGAGTAGATAATCGCTCCGGCGGCAGCGGTGTAGGGTATGGAGAAGACGCATTTAAATTTCAACGAAGCCGGTTCATAGTTTTCATCCCTCGATAATTCCCCCCCCAATGCAAGCATCGCCTTGGTAAATAACGACCGATTGTCCGGGCGTTATCGCCCATTGGGGCGCATCAAAGCTAATTTGGCATTCTGTATCATTTATCGCGGTGATATGACATGCAGCATCCTGCTGGCGGTATCGGGTTTTCGCGGTATAGGTTTTGTCGGGAGAAGGCGAATAACCGCTTATCCAATTAAGTTGAGCCGCAAGCACCTCGCGCTTTAGCAGCATTGGATGGGCATGCCCTTGTACCGCGACTAATACGTTCCGTGGGAGATCTTTTCCAGCGACGTACCACGGCTCGCCTTCCCCCCCAATACCCAACCCTTTTCGCTGGCCTAATGTGTAATACATAAGGCCATCATGATGACCAACTACTCTTCCATCGGATGTTTCGATATTGCCTGGAGTGCGAGGTAGGTACCGACTGAGAAATTCACGAAATGGGCGTTCCCCAATAAAACAAATCCCGGTCGAGTCTTTCTTGTCATGGTTAGCAAGTCCAAATTTTCGCGCGATTTCCCGTACTTTGGTTTTGGGAATTTCTCCCAATGGGAACAGACTTTTTGAAAGCTGCGCTTGGTTGAGACGATAAAGAAAGTAACTTTGGTCCTTGCTGGCGTCGATAGCCTTTTTTAACTCGAACCTGCCGTCGATCTTGGCGACTCGCGCATAGTGGCCAGTCGCAATGTGTTCCGCGCCTAAAGCGATGGCGTGATCAAGAAAAGCCTTGAATTTGATTTCGGCGTTACACAATACGTCGGGGTTAGGCGTTCGGCCCGCTTGATACTCGGTTAAAAAATTTTGGAATACCCGTTCTTTATATTCTGCTGAGAAGTTCACCGCTTCGATATCAATGTCGACGCGATCAGCTGCGGATACGGCGTCAATAAGGTCTTGCCTGCTGGTGCAATATTCATCGGTATCATCATCTTCCCAATTCTTCATGAATAAACCGACGACGTCATATCCC
>DATLHW010000560.1:0-2013 GCA_035539675.1 Burkholderiales bacterium
AAATGGCCAATGACAAGACACACGAACGAATCGAGAGCGCCTTGGCGCTTCGCCCTTCGTCATTCTCGTTCATCGCCCGAAATCTGATTTACCAAACCGGCGAGGGGACCCGAGGCAATGGGACCGACGATGCCGAGCGCCAAATTTCCGGAGTGACGCTCCGCAGCTTGGCGCAAGCCAGGTTGCACTGATCCATGTGTGCCGCGCGCGTTCTCGAACATATCTACGCCGCAATAAAGGAGCGTATTATGGATGAATTCTGGCCTCAGGGCACACGTCTGGATCCGATAAAAATCGCCGATATGCTGTTTTCCAGCATCACGCCGGTCCGCGAGGCTCTTCGTCGGCTGGAAAGCGAGCAAATGGTCGCGTACGTCTCTGGCGAAGGATTCTATGTGCCGCGGATAGATGAAGCCGAACTGCGTCATCTTTTCGAACACCATCAAAATCTTATTCTCGCTGCGATCGAATCTTCGAAAGATTCGTCTGCAATTTCAGCGGATGGGGCCTATCCAGTCCGAGTCTCAAAAACATTCCTGCAACTGGGCAACCGAACAGCTAATCGCGAACTAATCGAAGCAATCTCAAGGCTTAATGATCGCCTCCATCCCCTTCGCCGTTGCGATTCCCAGCTCATTGAAGACGTCGATTCGGAGCTGGAAGACATCATAGCAGCAGCGAACGATGCCCCGAAAGGAGCCAGATTGCGCCGACTTGTCATTGGATATCATGATCGACGTATCGCTAAGGCGGCAGAATATATTCGGCTGATGACATCGGAGTTGGATTAACCAAGCGCGCCCTGATTTCGTTGCGGCTGCCGAAATTTCAGGTCGGGAAAGATGGATTGTACCGAAAGACGAATTCCCACGGTGTTTTTCTTGCCAATTTTAACCGCTGCCGGCATGACGGCACAGCGCGGCGAGCAAATTGGCAGCAGCCGCGTGGAAGTTCCGTCACGCATTATGAACGCTCGTCCTTACCGGTCGGGTGGCCCGACTATCAAATTGCCGCAGGGCGATTTAACGGCGGCGAAGCGAGAAACGACTTGTAGACGGGTGACAACCCGCCTGCTCGCATTGCCATTTCAGATTAGTCCTGTGGCATTTTCTTCATTCGGTCGCGACCGTTCTGCGCGCGCACTCCTGCCTTCAACGTCGGATCGGGTCAGGGAGCCGGAAAAGCCGGTTAACATTTCGACGGCCACCCGGGTCCCCAACGAGGGGAACGCCGCCTTGGACAGAGCCTTTCGCGACGACGGCGCCGTCTTGCTACGCTACCTCGGGCGACACGTTGGTCCAGAGGCAGCACCGGATCTGATGCAGGAAGTATTCTTGCGTGCCGCGGGCAGCGAACAGCGGCATCGCCTCGCGAACCCGGCTGCCTTCCTCCAGCGCATTGCGCGAAACCTACTGATAAATCGCGCAGTAAGCAGCCGGCGCAACAAGGTCGTCCTTCTTCCGCTTCATGAAGAACATGATCTTGCCAGTCCGCCAGAGCAAGAACTTGAAATGGAAGCTGCCGATCTCCTCCGGCTCTATGAGCGCGCCGTTGCAGGTCTCAGCGAGAAGACGAGACGAGTTTTTCTGATGCACCGTGTCGAGGAACTTAGCTACCGCGAGATCCATCAGCGTCTGGGCATCAGCATCGCAACGGTTGAATATCATATGATGAAGGCCCTGGCGCATATCGCACAAGTGGTGGATCCGGTCGATGAATGACAATGACGGCGCGAAATCTGGGAGCGACGGTTTCCGCAAAGATGATGCTCTTAAATGGAGCATCAGGATGCGCGGCGAGGTGACCGAACAGCTTCAGGAACAATTCGAGCAATGGCTGGCGGAATCTCCGCGCCACAGGCAGGCTTATAACCGCTATTCTCGCGTGATAGCCCAAGCCGAGATTTTGAAATCCTCCGGGCAAACCAGCGAGGCGGCCACGGCAAAACTTGTCACGCGCCCTTCAAAACGCTGGATGATGTTCGGCGCGGCGGCAGCGGCGGTAATCGTGTTT